>JAZLIE010000019.1:0-19086 GCA_045617165.1 Candidatus Enterocola sp.
TGACATGAACCCCGAAAGTTAGACAAAAAACTTTCGGGGTATTTTGTTATGTCTATGAAATACAGGAAACATACTTTTGAAGACCGACTAAAGTATATGCAGATGCTTGAGAACGATTTCACCATTAATTACATCCACAGACATTATGGAATCAGCAGTGAGTTATTGCAGCGCCTATGGTTTAGATATCAGACAAAAGGAGCCAATGCTTTAAAAAAGAAACGGTCTACTACACTATCCGTTGATCAACGGTTAAAAGCCATTAGGGATTTTGAAGAAAACAAACTATCTTTGTGTGACGTGCTGAACAAGTATGAAATCAGCGCACACGCCTTTTATAGTTGGCGCAAGCTATATGCGTCGGGCGGAGAGCAAGCATTGATTGAACATAAAACCAGAGGCAAACCACCAAAAAGTATGGCAAGACCAAAGAAAAAGACATGGGCGGAAATGACTGAGTTAGAGCGTCTCCAACAGGAGAATATGGAGCTCAAGACAGAGATTGCACTGCTAAAAAAAGTGAGAGCCTTAGTCGAGGAAAGAAACGCCCGACTACGAGAGATTGGGCGGAGGCCATCGAAGAACTAAGGCTTGAAAATCATCCACTTCAGTTCATGCTGGAGAGGAAAGAGATGGCCAGGTCAACGTTTTACTATCATACAAAAAGGATGAAGGAACCTGATCCGTATGAGAGCCTTAGAATACAAATAGAGCGTATATACAGGGAGAATAGGGGCAGATATGGTTACAGACGCATAACCGCCCAGCTATGCAATGAAGGCATTTGTGTCAACCATAAGCTTGTTCAAAAACTGATGAGCCAGATGGAATTGAGGGCTAAACGCAGAAGGCAACACTATCACTCATATAAGGGAGAGATAGGCAGGGTTGCCCCAAACATATTGGAGCGAAACTTCAAGGCTGACAAGCCAAACACCAAATGGACAACAGACGTCACCCAAGTCAACATCCATGACAGGAAGATATACCTGTCGCCAATACTTGATATGTACAACGGAGAAGTTATATCGTACTCAACATCATATAGTCCAGACCTTAGAATGGTTACCACGATGCTTAAAAAGGCGTTTGACAAATATGAATCTCTGGATGGTTTGGTGTTTCACTCTGACCAAGGGTGGCATTACCAACATTATAGGTATCAAAAGATGCTTAGCGAGAAAGGAATAATCCAAAGTATGTCAAGGAAAGGAAACTGCCTTGACAACGCCATGATGGAGAACTTCTTCGGACTGATGAAGACAGAACTGCTGTATACGCAGGAATGGGAATCAGTGGAACAATTTGAGCAGGCATTGCGCAAATACATCCACTACTACAATAATGATAGAATAAAACTGAGATTAAAAGGAAAGAGTCCGGTGCAATACCGAACTCTTTACCAATAGCTTTTTAATGTTTAACCGTCCAACTTTTTGGGGTCACATCATAAGTCAGCCTTTTTTGTGCCAACGCACGACTGACGCCCGTTAAAAAAAATATTATTATCTTTGTACGATATACATATTGTAACTTACAATGAAAAATATCATTACTGCCATTCTTCTATCTTTTTTCTGTACACTACCATTGTTTGCCCAATTGACAGGAATGGTTGACGGTTCAGGTTTATGGAATTTCAGCAACGGGCATAAAGAGGATGTGACATTCAAAATAGCGTATGATACCGCCAAGTATCATATAGGCTTTAATTTGGCTGGCGGTCACCATTATGTTCCCACTCAGGAATATTCCATTACCGCTGATGCTAAAAAGCAGGACTCCTACTATGGTAAAAGAGAGACAAAGAACCTGTTTGACCGCAATTGGAATGTAAAGACAGGCTTTGACCTTGGTTTTGACATTCACCCGCAAGACAAACTGAACATTTCATTGCAATACCAATACTCAGGCAGCAAAGACCATCCTGACCTTATGACCGTACGTTATGAGCAGAGTGGAGATTCTGTGAACGGCAGACAAGCCGATACCACATCAATGCAAAGCCATATGCTTACCCCTAATTTGGAGTATGTCCATACATTTTCCAAGCAGGACAATAAAATTACATTGACAGGGTTCAGCCTCATTAATATTAAATATGAGGATATGCTGCGTAGTACAACAGGAAAATTCTATTCTAAGGACAAACGCTACGCTACCGCCAACTCTATAAACGATGCCGATTCAAAAATCACCCTGCATTATGATGACAAATCATTGGCAAAGGTTGAGAACCTTGTTTTAGGTACAGGTTTGGACTTTATATGGCATACTGATATGGATATCTATACCGGCAGAAACTACGTAGGAGGGAATTGGAGAGATTCCACAAACTTAGATAGGTCATTCCTATACAACTCATTTGCCATAGAGCCGTTCATTAACATATCTTACAAATATAAAGGGTTGGAAGTATATGTAAATGAGCGTATTCAGTGGTATTATCACGAATTGATGGACCAATTGACAGAGAGGAAATCAGAGGAGTATCAGTTTCGCAAATCACAGTTCCAGAATATCCTGGCAGGCGGTATAGGATACAGATTCAATCCACGCCACGCCCTTTCACTGGACTACAAGCGTACTCTTTCCAGACCAGAATATGATAAACTGAGTCCATCGGTCACTCTTGGAAAGTCTGACGGAGAGTATTTCATAGGTAATCCTGACCTTAGACCGCAAACCACTGACGATGCCGGCTTTACATACGCCTTTACTGCAGAGCATTTTGGCGTTGACTTTACTGTAGGTTACCGTTACACCAAAGATAAGGTTGAGAAAGTAATTGCAGACAATGTGCCTGATGATAAGAAATTGGGAGAAGGCATTTACTTTACATATATCAATGCCACCAGGCAGCACACAGGCGGAGCCACCCTTGACCTAAAAGTTGATTATGAGGCGGTTAAAGCCAAAATGTGGGTGTCAACTTTCTATGACACATTTATCAAAAACGGCAAAGTGGACAAAACGGACTTCAACTGTGAGGTGGGTATCAGCCTTGATGCGGCCCTTACACCTACTCTTCATCTGAACTCAGATTTGACATACCGCAGTGCCAAGCAATCTGCCTATAACCTTAAAGGTGAATACATAGGTGCCAACATAAAATTGGTAAAGACATTCATCAACACATTGGATTTATATATTCAGGTTAATGATTTGGTTGATAAACCAGATATAGAGCAAACTTGGAATGAATCATACACCTATTATAAAGAGACTGATAAATACTTGAACAGACGTTCCATATTAATTGGATTGACGTATAAGTTCTGATGAAAAAGGCATTAAAAATAATAGGCATTTCACTTGCATCGTTTGTTGTGCTGATTATTATTGGCATTACTGTGGTCATTTATGGTGTTTTCACTCCAAAGCGTTTAACGCCGATTGTCAATCAGGCGGCGGACTCACTTCTGTTAGTTCCACATAGCCTTGATAGGGTGGAACTGACTTTCTGGAGCACATTCCCGCATTTCGGACTGGAGTTGGAGAATTTATCTGTTCCTAATCCTAATCCGGTGGCTCCTTCCGACACCCTTATATGCGTTCCGTCATTGGTTGTGGAACTGAACACCCAGGCACTTATTGAACAAAGGCAGTTGCTTATAAATGAGATAGATATTAATGACGGCTATGTCAGCCTTTTCATAGATTCCGCAGGTGTGGGGAACTATGATGTGTTCCGCCTTCCCGCTGACATAACGCAGACTGACAGCAGTGCGGTTACTTTGCCGTTCACCATAAAATTGGACCGCTTGCATTTGGGCTTGAAGCATATAGATTTTGTATCGTTGCAGGACAGCTTGTTTTTTAGGAACGCAAACCTTTCCTTAGATGCAAAACTTGATATGGACTCCACCTTGCTGCCTGTTGTGGCGGACATTAGTAACCTTGCCTTAAATATGCAGGATTTACACGCCTCATTGCAGGGAAAAGTCTCCATAGCGGACTCATTGGTTGTCCGTGCAGATAAATTGGATGTCCTTTTAGATAATCTTTCGCTTCACACAGACGGTGATTTCGCCCTTTCACTCTCTGACGGCGGAATTAACACAGATATAAAACTTTCAGTTCCTGGCTGGACGGTTGCCAACGCACTCTCCACCTGCGGATTATCTGTTTGGCAATGCTTGCCATCGCTGCAACGCACAATGGGTTCCATTCCGTCTATGTTGCCTGACAGTCTGAATCTTGCCGCCACACTGAATCTTTCAGCACACATATACGGTTCTTTAGACAGTCTCACCCTGCCAAAAGCCGATGCAATCATAAAACTGTCTGATATTGTGGCAAGTTATGATACCGTTAATGTTCCGTATCTGCTTGACAACGCACTTGTAGATATATCCGTTCACGCTGACCTGATGCACCCAAAAAGGAGTAGTGTAACCGTTAATGATTTGCGTGCGTCAGCCCATTCTCTCTATTACCCCGACACAGAAAAGCCACTAACCTTGGCTCTCAACGGCACTCTGACCAACCTATTCCCAAAAAATAATTGGAATGAGTTTGACCCACTTATTTGTATGAATATTGATGCCTTTGCTGATATACGTGAAAGCAACCCATATTTGCAGGATATTTTGGACTCAACACTCCTTATGCTGCCTGAACTGGTTTACAACATACATAATTCGTGGCTTCCAAACGGTCAAAGTACAGCCCGTGCAGCCGCTGCCTTGGAGCGATTTAAGAAACACGGCAAAAACACTGACGGCATTCAAGACTATGTAAACGGTAGTCTGTCACTTCATACTGTCTGTCACGGCAACCGTTTAAGCCAATTCAAAAATATTGATATAAATCACCTAAGCGTGAATATGGTGCTTGCTGTCAATGACTTTAGTGTCAATTTGGACAAGGATTGTGATTTTGGCATTGACAGTCTTATGTTTACCATTGACACTCCTGTCTCTGACTCTGTAAAGAATGTCATACGCAGTATGGGTAGTAAAGGACGTACTGAAAACTTGAATAATCTGATAAACTACGCCTACAGACTAAATGTTGAAAAAGTCTCCGCATCTCTGCCTGATTTGACGGTCAAAGTGCCTGAAATTGAACTTAATTATATGGGTGAGTTTGACCCTGACACCCTTGATAAGGAGATTGAGACAAATCTGAGCACATTAAAATTGCAGGATTTAACGGTTCACATAGACTCTGAATATATATGGCTGAAACGGCCAATGATTGACATTAAATTAAAAGGACAGGATAACGATCCCTGCCGTAAGCAATGGGAGTATGTTATTGCCTCTGACAGCCTGCGACACACTATGCAATCAGGACGTGAAAGTATTGTGGCAGGTAACTTGCGTTATACACTGATAGAAAGAGAACAACAGGATACTTCTTGCTATCACCTGCACTGGAAACCTGAGTCACACCTCTCTTTTGCTAATTTCCACGAAAACGGCATTGATATGGACTTGGTGGTGGATATGCCGTTGTTAGACATAACATTCCATCAACAGGATTACTATATCAACCGTAGCCGTATTGCCATAGGCAATTCTGATTTCTCACTGACCGGTTCCATTAAGAATGTTAGTGATTGGCAGGCGCACAAAGGGAAACTTACAGCAGACTTGCAGTTTAAGTCAGACTATACTGACGTAGATGAACTGCTTGATATATGCAAAAATCTGTTGGCTCTGCGTACCTTGTATGGACTGGATTCCGGAGAGGAAAAAACGGAGGAACCAAAGGAGGTGGTTGATGATGACACCCCAAGTGCAATTATATCATTGCCTACTGATATGGACATAGTGCTTACGGCAGGCATCAACCGTTGCCGTGTTTTCCGTCAGGACGCTTCAGACCTGCATGCAGACCTCTATTTGCATAACGGTGAGGCCACTTTACAAAATACCACTTTCAAAAGTGACGCCGCAAACTTGAATCTTGACGCCCGTTTGATTGCTCCCGTACAGCCGGGCGATGCTGTGCCAGATAGTTCATATCTTGGATTCAACTTTGATATGAATGATATTGACATAGCCAAAGTGGTGGATATTATACCTAAGGTTGATTCCGTAATGCCTATGCTGCGTGCCTTGTCAGGTAAGGTTGATGTAAATCTTGTATATTCCATGCAGTTTAATAAAGAGCAATGGCAACAGTCTGACAGCAACTATGCCTCTTTGACACTTGAAGGTAGCAACCTTAAACTGATTCCTGGTGATATCTATCGCAAATTTGCAACCATACTTGCCCTTAAAGACAAGTCAAACGGTATAATAGACTCACTCTATGCTGAGGCTAAGATGGTTAATGATACAGTATTGGTTTATCCGTTCCTGCTTGCATTTGATAAGGTGCGTGTTGCCGTTGACGGAACAAATATGCTTGATGATGAAGGTAATCTGGCTTCCATACAGTATCACGCCTCTATGTACAAACCATTAATAGCAGGTATTAACATATTTGGTCCTATAGATAATCTCAATTTCAAAATTGTACTACCAAAATACGGCAGGTCATTCAATCCTGTGCGGTATTACATTACAGAACAGCAGGCACAAACTTTGGATAAAGAGATAGAGGCTACCGCTAAAATGGTTCTTGACATTATTAAAAACTAGATACAGTGTGACATTATGAAAAAAGTAATTTTGGTACTGGTGGCTGTAGCCGCCATAGCATTAACAGGTTGCAAACCAAAGGCAGGACCTCAGCCTCAGGAGAGTGAGGACATCATAGTTTTCGGCAATATTTACACTGCCGAGATAGATTCCACCAAAGCCCCAGATCAGGACGGCTACTACAAAATGGCAGAGGCAATGGTCATCAGAGACGGCAGATTCCTGTATGTGGGAACAGAAGATGAAGCAAGCAAGTATATAACGGACAAATGTCGCATCATTGACCGAAGGGAGAAGGGTATCATTATTCCTGGTATGACAGATGGGCACGCCCACTATATGCTGAAATACGTCAATGAGCAAATGAAAGAGAACACCCTCCAATTTCAGGAAGATTGGAAATATGAAGAGGTTATTGACAAGGTGCGTGCTTTTGTTGAGGAAGCAAAAAAAGAGGGCAGGCAATTAGACTATGTTTATGGTGAAGGATACAACCCTGTGTTGATGATGAAAGACGGTAAAGACCAACGCCACAGAAAAGACTTAGATGCCATCACTAAGGACATTCCTATCTACCTCACTGGTTATGACCACCACAGCACGCTGGTGAATACCCGTTGTATGATAAATGCCGGCATTTTAGATGAGGACGGCAAAGAAAAACGCACACAAGTAGCAGGCGGATTTATGTACAGGGATGATAAGAACGAACTGAACGGTGTATTTGCGGAACGTGCCATATCCCTGCTTCAGGGGCCTGGTCTTAACAACAAGATGCGTCCTACCTCCACTCAAGTCTTAAATGGTATCGGCAAAATGCAGGAATATCTGCTGTCTGTAGGTATCACAAATATCATTGAGGGATGGGGCAACTATTATGGTGCGGATGATGCGTCATTGATCCAAGCGTTGACCGAACTTGACGCCAGCAACAGTTTGCACCTGAATGTCTCTGTCACATACGAGATTGAGCCGTGGTACAACAATAATGACCCGTTCTGCTATGTGCAGAAAGCGGCGCTTGTACAGCAAAACTACCAATCAAAGCATGTTCACCCTGATTACATCAAACTATTTATGGACGGATGCGTGGAGATGGGTACAGGATTTCTGACAGGCACCTATAATGGTGGAGATGGAAAGGATAGTATTTACTCTGGTCACGGTACCGCCTTATGGAGTCAGGAAGCCACTGATAAAATTGTGAAGTTGGCAAATGACGCTAATCTTTCAGTACATACCCACGCTATGGGAGACGGAGCCGTAAACCGCTGTATTTTGGCTTATATTGCGTCAAACAATAAGAAAATGCGAAACAGCATCTGCCATTTGCGAAATGTGGCTGAGGGAGATTATGCTTTAATAAAACAGAATGATATTGCGGTTTCGTCAAATATGAACTGGCATTGTTTTACTGAATCGGATGCAAAAATGTTTAGTGAAATTATGCCAGACCCGTACGATACTCATGCATATCCTATGAAATCATTCTTTGAAAAAGGTATCTTAGTCAGTCAGTGTACTGACACTCCTGCAGATAATGGTATTAACAACCCGTTCTATTGTATGCAGGTAGCGCTAACCGGTGCGTATGGGCCAAGTGCATATAAATGGGATAAGGATGAACTCATTAACCGTTACCAATTCCTGCAAGCCGCAACTTACAATGGGGCTTGGGAGTTACGTTTGGAAAAAGAACGTGGTAGCATCAAGGAAGGCAAGTATGCGGATTTTGTAATATTAGACAAAAATATACTGACTTGTGACGTGCAAACACTTAAGGACGTGCAGGTTCTATACACATTCTTTGAAGGTAATGAGGTTTATCCTCTAAAATAGAAGCCTCTTGACTTTTTTTGATTAATTCACCACGCATACTGGAACATTGCAAGAACACGGTGGTTCCCTACCCAATGCAGATTCTGAGTGGCAACGCCGTAGTTATTGATGTCCGTTCCGTACTGTGCGGCTGTATAGTGGTATTCAACACCAAAGAGAAAGTTCCCAAGATGAACCTTAAATGATGGTATAATGCGCCACGCCTGTGTAAGTCCGGGAGAGCAGTTTGGATTTACAAATAGATGTTCCGTATCAACCAGAGGGTCTATAGTGCCGAAATTCTTGAAATAGCCTCCAAAAACAGAGCCTATATATTTATTTCCGTACTGAACATACGCCCAAGTTGAACTGCTTTGCATTGGAGTATATTGCCAACTGCCATCGGGGTTGATTTTAGAGACTCCGTAACCACTCATAAGATTTATATGCTCCCCTGCCTGTCCGTATGCAGTTTTAGCGCTGAGAACCAAATCTTTATATTTGTACTCAAGGAACAGATATGGAACAAAAGTGATTATACGGTCTTTAACAATCACCTCCACACCCTTTTCATCAAGACCAGTCTTACTTGGTCTTATACTCAGCACATTAAGCCCCGCACGCCCCACAAAACCATTATGCGTGTATGTGAACGCCATAAACGCCTCAGGAGTAAGAGAGTTCATCTGGTACTCTTTTGATACACCGTTCGGACCTGTTGAAGAGTATTGGAATTGAGCCAGCAAAGAACCTGTCAGCGTGAATCTCTTGTCAAATGTAGCGTCAAATGTTATTTGCGGGGAGCGGTTTGAGAGGTCAAACGGAGAGCCTGTCTCAAAACTCATTATATCTGCGTAACCTGTTGATATAGGGTGCCAAGTCTGCCCCATAAGCAGTTGCAAGTCTGCCTTTTTGCCTCCTGCTATAGGTTGGTCTAACCACGACATTGTGAAGTAGGCGTGACGCAATCTCAACGCAACAGCGGCTGTTCCAGCCACTGAGAATGCGAAATCAGCCTCTATCTTTGCGGCAAAATGGGTTTGCTTATATCTGTAACCTGTTACAAAGAGACCCAAGCGAGTGGTTATACTCAGATAGCGGAATTCAGGAGTTGCGTTCAAATCCTGTCCGTACTCATTTGGTTTGCTATCTTTTGGTACAAAGTAATATAGTCCCTGAGAGGCGGCGAACCCCTGACGGCTATCGTATGTAAGATAGTTACGCACAAATCCGTAGAACTTGAAATGGGCTTTCCACTCCTCCTTAATTCTCGCCCTTCTTTCAGCCTTTTTGGCGGCTTTTTCAGCCGCCTTCTCCGCAGCCACTATACTATCAGCCACGGCATCATCTGACGCCACTATATTAGGCATACTTGTAACTGTAAGCAGAGTCAGTAGTAAGAGTTTAATTCTCATACATTTAAATTTTGAGTTGCAAAGTTATAAAAAAATGAGTAATTTTGAAACTTGTTTTTGAAAACACATACTATGAAAAAAGATACACTGATGTTTATAATCAACCCCGTCTCAGGAGGATACAAGGAGTCTGTATGGGAGGAGTTGGTTGTTCTTATGGACAAAAATGACAAAGAGTTCTCATACTACAAGACAAAGTGCATAGGAGACGCAACACGCAAGGTTCAGGATTTCATAAAAGATGGCTACCGTCATTTTGTAGGCATAGGTGGTGATGGAACCATCAGTGAGATAGCCAACGGTTTTATGATGCAGAATTATGTTGATTATGATGAACTTACGCTTAGCGCTATCTCATCTGGCACAGGCAATGACTGGGTGCGCAACTACGGGCAAAGCAGTGATTTGTCCGTGGCGTTGATGAATATTCTGAACGCCACTGTCCGCACGCAGGACATAGGACTAATACACTACTATGAGAACGGTGAGCACAGACGCAAATATTTTCTGAATGCTGCGGGGTTTGGATTTGACTCCCAAATAATCAAGTCAACAAAGGAGATGACGGCATCACAACGAGGACACAAGATGACATATCTCTACACCCTGCTCAAGTGTCTGCTCTCAAGCAAAAAAATCAACTTTAAGATTACCTCTGAGAAAGTGGGATTCATAATAAATGAGAAGACGCTCTCAATAAGCGTAGGTAACGGCAAATACACCGGAGGTGGAATGATTCAGACCCCGGACGCTGACAACGCTGACGGATTTCTGGACACAGCGGTATATGGTGACATCAAGAAATTTTTTGTAATAAAGAACGTAAGCCGCCTGTATGACGGGACTATAAAAGAGGCTAACAATCCTCACTTACACTTCTTCCGTTCCAAAGAGGTGAACATTGAGGCACCAGTACAGACTATATGTGAGATTGACGGAGAGTTAATAGGAACAGGACCTTACAATATTGAGATAATCAAAGGGGCACTCAGAGTAAGAATGTAAAAGGAAACCGGCACTGTTCAACGCTTTGAACAATGCCGATCGTATGAAAAAAAACATTACTTATTAATCAACAGCAAATATAGAGACATTTGTGAATACCCTCGTAGTCTTTTCAAAACTTTTTGTTGTCAGTTAATAAAAATTTATTGTCATTTTAAAATGACAATGGAAATTTAAAGGAATATCAATGAACGGATTTGTTATTTTTCTACTTCTGTTTCCTCTGTTAGGTGTGCTTGTGCTTGCAACACCTATGGTGGCTAAGTTTGATTGGGACATTCCCGTTTACAAAAAAATATTCATAGCCACCGCATTTCTTATAGCGGCATCATTCACTGTAAGGACATTCATAATTTTTGATAATGGAGATTATGATGACAAGCTTATACTTGTCTATATTGATAATTTCCTGACGCTAAGTGTAATACCATTCCTATATTGGTTTGTGAAATCCATAACTGTTGAAAAGCACAAATTCTCCAGTAAAAACTATTTGCATTTCCTGCCTGCTGTGCTACTTGGAAGTGTAATAATTGTTTTGGGAAACATTTTGAGACGAGACCATACCGCATACGAACTGTTGATGCCACAATCGCCATTGCAAAAATCATCACTGGAATGGTGGTTCTACTTCTGCAACACAAAACTTATGGACATAGCGTTGATAACGCAGATTTCATACACCGCCGCAGTAGCTATAATACACATAGACAGATTCCGCCGTGATGCCAAAAGATACTATTCAGAGCTTTGCGAGGACGGATATATGCACTTTCTGCGCGTTCTTATACTCATAGTGCTGTTTGTACTGCTTTACTCTACAAAAATATTGGCAAAAAAATATATGACATACGCCCCTGAGATAGCAGTCTCATTCAGTGTATGTTGCACTGTAGTTGTATATATGCTTTTCAAGAGCGTTAACAAAATAGACTTCTACGCTGACAAGGTTGCCGTAACCAAAGAGTCTTTGTCAATAACCCCCGATGACCAGGAGCAGGAAGGTTATGAGCAAGAGATGGCGACTGAACTTGAAGACATCAAGGAGGCACTTGAGAAGTGGAGCAATGACCCGTCAAAACCATATCTGAAACAGGGAATATCACTTGAGGATTTATCAAAAGAGATTGGATTCAGCGGTAAAGAGGTTTCAACATACCTTAACAAAGTAGAGAACCAGACTTTTTTCATATTCATAGCCAAACTTAGAGCAAAAGAGGCTAAAGAACTGCTGCTTTCACCAGAGAACTACTCTCTTACATACATCGCCCTTGAATGCGGTTTTTCTGACGCTCCCAACTTCAGCCGCAGTTTCAAGAATATAGAGGGTATGACACCTGGTGCTTGGAGATTATTGCACCAAAAATAAATTTTGCCACTATAAATTTTATATCTACCTTTGCAAGCAGAATTTTGGATAAGGGAATCAGGTGAGAATCCTGAACAGACCCGCTGCTGTAAAGCCTAAGTTCCTATTGGAACCTCAAAGCCCTCCTTACCACACTTGCCACTGAGCGTCTATGCTTGGGAAGGCTGAAGGAGGGAGGCTAAGTCAGAAGACCTGCCAAAATCTATGGGGGAGCGTCCCCCGCAACCTAAGTTTAACCGCCCTCGTGGAATAGGGCGACAGACAGAGAGGCTCCTGATTTTCCTCATTTTATTATGAAAGCAAACAGACTTTCTATTTTTGCGTTATCGGCACTTATAGTGCTAAGTATTTCATCGTGTAGAAAAGATGAACCTAAAGCCCCTGAAGAGCCTAAGGTTCCTGAAGACGTTGTTCTCAAAACGGGCTTTTACGTTCTTAATCAAGGTGCTATGGGAACAAACAAGGCATCGCTTGACTGCTTTGACTATGTTAACGGCACTTACAAAAACAATGTTTTTGACCCGTCAGTAACCCTTGGTCTTGGAGACACCGGCAATGACGCCAAGGTTTACGGAGGCAAGTTGTACATTGCCGTTAACGGCTCCAATTTAGTGGAGGTGGCTGATGCCTCTACCGCCAAACATTTGGCTTCAATAACAGTAAACAGTTGCCGATACGTTAATTTCTACAACGGCAAGGTGTATGTAACCTCTTACAATGGCTTTAATAACGGCTATGTGTCTGAAATAGACACTACAAGCCTTACCGTTACCCGCAAGTGTACGGTTGGTGTCTGCCCTGAGGAGATGGCATTTGCCGGCACTAAAATGTATGTGGCACACGTGGGCGATTATGACCACGGATACAGCAATAAACTCTCTGTAATTGATATGAATACTTTTACAGAGAACAAACAGATAGATGTCGCCCTGAATATGTCAAAAGTACGCACTACCAGTGATGGCAAATTACTTATCAACTCCCTTGGCAATTACTATGATGTGCCTGGAAGTTTGGTCGTCTTTGACCCTGTGTCAGAATCGGTGGTTAAGAGTTTTGACATTCCTGTATCGGGATTGGATATTTATAATGGTAAATGTTACTGCTTTACACAGGAATTTGATGAGTCTTGGAACACCACATACAAGTTCTACACCATAGATTTGGCGACATACACAATAGAGGCATCTCCTATTACAGACGGAACTGAGAGTGAAATGCAGAACCCAAGTAACATTGCCATAGATTCCAGAAACGGTAATTTCTATATCTGTGATGCGGCGGATTATGTAACACCTGGCACTGTTACCTGCTATAATTCAGCAGGAAAAAAACAGTGGACCAAAACCGCAGGAGATATTCCGTACGCTATCACGTTCAAATAAAGAAGAAAGAAAAAAGAAGAAAGAAAAAATATTTCTTATTTCTTATTTCTTCTTTCTTATTCATAGTATGAATAGCAGAATATTCCTCATATTATTACTTTCATTAACCGCACCTTTTGCCTGTGCAGAGGCACTTGACACAACACGGGTCTATGTGCTTGAGGAGGTCTGTTTCTCTCCCAAGAGAATACGCAGGGATATTGTACCATTTCAGCGAATGGATTCAGCGGTAATAGAGAACCTTGGTTGTCAGAGTGTGGCTGACGCCATAAGGTTTTTCTCAGGGGTGCAAATCAAGGATTACGGTGGCGTAGGTGGTATAAAGACCATAAATGTACGCTCTATGGGAACTAATCAGATGGGAGTGTTTTATGACGGCATTCAACTTGGTAACGCCCAAAACGGACAAATTGACTTAGGCAGGTTCTCACTTGACAATATAGAGGCTATAGACCTTTATAACGGACAAAAAGGAGACGGACTTCAATGTGCTAAAGACTACGGAGCGGCAGGGACCATATACATAACAACAAAAAAACCTTCATTCAGTAACGGCAAAAACTATACGGTTGATGTTAAGATGAAGGCAGGCAGTTTTGGTCTTGCAAACCCAAGCGTCACTTACAGCCAAAAATTAGGTAAGTCTGTTATACTTACCTTAAGTGCGGAATACACATACTCAAACGGCAAATATAAATTTCGTTACAAGAAGACCGCTCCTGACGGCACCACACTATATGACACCACCGCCGTAAGAGAGAATGCTGATATTCAATTTGTTAGAGCAGAGGCAGCTCTGTTTGGAAATGTGAAAAACGGGGAGTGGAGTGCAAAAGTGTTCAACTACTATTCAGACAGGGGGTTGCCCGGCTATATAGCCCGTAATGTTTTCTCTCACTCTCAACGCCAATGGGACGATAACTTTTTTGCTCAGGCCTCATACAAGCAGACATACATTGGCGGCAAATTAGGCTTTCAGGCGAAGGCGAAATATGCCTACGACTATACCCGATACCTTGACCCTGACTCCACTCACTTTCAGGTGGACAACAGGTATCATCAGCAAGAGGCGTACATATCGGGGGCATTGAATTATAAGATATTCAGGTGGTGGGACATATCGCTTGCCACTGATTTTCAATACAACTATCTTGACGCTGACATTAAGAACTTTGCATATCCCTCCCGATATACAGAATTGGTGTCTATAGCCACATCATTCAAACACCCGAATGTAAAGTTTCAGGCAAGCGTACTTGGAAATTTTGTGCAAGACAAGGTAAAAAAAGGAGCGGCTACAACCCCATACAACGTATTCACCCCAACTGCAATGCTAACCATAAGACCTATGGCAAAAATTGCATTTGATATCAGAGCGTTTTATAAAAGGGCTTTTCGTATGCCTACATTCAATGATTTGTACTATGCTACAGTGGGAAGTGCATCTCTGAAACCAGAATATGTTGACCAATATGATGTGGGGCTTTCATACCAATACTCAAAACCAGCGGACATATTCAGCAATTTTGCAGTGCAGATTGACGGCTATCACAATAGAGTAAAGGACAAGATAGTGGCTATTCCTGCCGCAAACCCGTTCCGCTGGCAAATGAAGAATTACGGAAAAGTAAGCATAACAGGGGTTGACATATCGGTTGATATGGGGTTGCAGTGGTGTAAGTATTGGAATCTCGGGCTCAGACTTGCTTATTCATACCAAGTGGCTGCAGATCAAAGTTTTGACAAATCAAGTCCCTATTACGGCGGTCAGTTGCCATACACACCTTGGCACAGCGGATCTGCCATTCTTAATTTTGGATATAAAGGGTTAGGCTTCAACTACAGCTTTATATATACAGGAGAGCGATACACATCATCTGCAAACATTCCTGTAAATTATGTTGAGCCTTGGCAAACACACGATGTGGCTGTCTCTTACACCCACCCTTTCAAGGCGTGGAAACTGCGCACATCAGTGCAAGTGAACAATATTGCAAATCAGCAGTATGAGGTTGTAAGGGGGTACCCTATGCCTGGCACAAACTTCAGAGTGATAGTTGGTGCAACATTTTAGGGACTGCAGAAAAAGTGTCAATGTTATTCGTAGCGTGCTACAGCAGGCTTGCTTTCATTATGCATTCTGTCAATTGATGTTACAACAAGTTGCTTGCAAAGTGCGTAACTGTTCTCTGGTAGAGGATACTCCTTTTCCGTTGTAAATCCTAACAGAGCGTCCATACTGTTAAGGTCAATGGTCTCTCCCTCATCAAACATATAGACGGCGAAAAAGCGTATCTCATCTTTTGGAGTTATCTCTGTGAGGGCATCCCATCTAAGCATAGGAGTCTCGCCCATAAGGTCAAATCTTACGTTAAACGGACTCTCTGGCTTTGACATGTCAATATCGGGGTACTCAGGAAGCAACGCTGGCTTTGTATGGTATGTCATACTCAAAGAATCCTGCACATTGCCCATATTCCCAAGAATCATCTTGCCACTGAAGAAACAGTTTCCCTCCACATTTCTAATCTCCCTGGAAAGAGTAAGTTTGCGATTGAATTGATGGTATGTACGTGACACATCCTGCCCTACATAGAATTTACAAGGAGCCATAGTGTTTTGAGCCCACCAATTAATTAAAGTGGTGTAATCTGCGTTTTTATGACCATCTTCCCAGTAAAGCTGAGGTATGCAGTCATTAATCCAACCGTTTTTGACCCAAAGCATTATGTCTGCATATAGGTCATCATAGCATGTGAGTCCGTTGGTGTCACTTCCGTCCTCATATTGTTTTTTATTCCTATAAATTCCAAACGGACTGATACTGAATCGAACCCAAGGTTTGACACTATGTATGGTGTCTGACAACTGATGCACAAGCTTGTTCACGTTATCACGACGCCAATCACTCTTTTGGTCTATTGTGTAACCATTAGGTATTCCGTATCGTTTGAAAGTTGCGTCATCGGGGAATTTAAGACCTTTTATAGGATAGGGGTAGAAGTAATCATCAAAGTGTATGGCGTCCACATCATAACGTGTCACCACATCTTTTACAACTTTGCATATATAGTCACGACATTCAGGAACGCCAGGATTAAAAAGCAGTTGTGTGCCGTAGGTTATAAACATATAACGTTTCTCTCCATAGATATGCCCCCATGCAAGCGGGTTATTCACATTAATATTTGCACGGTACGGATTCATCCAAGCGTGAAACTCCATACAACGCTTGTGACACTCTTCTATAAGGAATGCCATCGGGTCAAAGTCAGGGTCATCAGGCTCCTTGCCTTGCTCTCCTGTAAGGTATCGGCTCCAAGGCTCTATGTCAGACTTGTAGAATGCGTCAGCCTCTGGTCTTATCTGAAATAACAACACATTAAACCCACATTTCTGAAATATGTCAAGTTGCTTACGCAGAGTGTCCTTTATTTGCTCCGATGTCAAATCAGCAAAGTAGTTTTGCTCTATGGTATGCACCCACACGCCACGGAACTCACGCTTAGGCGTAGGGTCATACGGCTTATAAGCATCATCTACCGTTTGGGCAAACAAACCCAAGGAAAAGAAAAACAGTAGTGTTATTAGAATGTTGCGTTTCATATTAGTTGAAAGTTGAAAGTTGAAAGTTGAAAGTGAAAAGTTTTACAATCTATTCCTCCCTTTAGGGAGGTTAGGAGGGAATTTTCAATTTTCAACTTTCAATTCTTTAATTGCTCTATCAAGTCTCTGCAAAGTTTCAGTCTTCCCCAGTAGTGATGTTATCTCAAACATATGCGGACCTTTACCCTCGCCTACAAGGCATAGGCGGAAAGCGTTCATAATAGTGCCTGTGTTGTACTGTTTGTCTGCAATCCACTGCATTACAACCTTCTCTGTATTCTCAAGTGAGAAGTCATCAATGCTCTCAAGAACAGCATACAGTTCTCTCATATCTTGTGGAGAACTCTCTTTCCAGCGTTTCTGACGGGTCTTCTCATCATACTCAGTAGGAGCGATAAAGAAGAAGTGAATCTGCTCCCAAAAGTCAGACGGGAATGTGCAGCGGTTTTTTGTGTAACTTACCGCTGTTATTAGTTTGTCCATTGGACAGTCAATACCATATTTGGCAACTATCTGAGGCTTGATAATCTCTGCAAGGGTTTTGTCATCTTTAAGCATAAGGTATTGGTGGTTGAACCACTTGCCCTTCTCATAATCAAATTTAGCACCTGATTTGCTTACTCGGTTTAGAGAGAAGCGCTCAATAAGTTGCTCCATAGAGAAGAACTCCTCATCGCCCTCAGCGTGCCAGCCAAGCAGTGCAAGGAAGTTTACTACAGCCTCTGGGAAGTACCCTGCCTCACGGTACCCCGATGATTTCTCTCCGCTCTTAGGGTCAAACCAGTCAAGCGGGAATACAGGGAATCCAAGGCGGTCTCCGTCTCGTTTGCTCAGTTTGCCGTTCCCGTCAGGCTTCAAAAGAAGTGGAAGATGTGCGAACTGAGGCATTGTCTCCGCCCAGCCAAGATAGTTGTAAAGCAGTACGTGAAGTGGTGCCGATGGCAGCCACTCCTCTCCCCTAATCACGTGGGTTATTCCCATAAGATGGTCATCAACAATATTTGCAAGGTGGTATGTGGGCAGATTGTCAGCACTCTTGTAAAGAACTTTGTCATCAAGAATAGATGAATTTATTGTAACAGTACCACGGATAAGGTCTTGCAGTGTTATATCCTGGTCCGGCTCAATAAGGCAACGTACAACGTATGGCGTACCCTCCGCTATAAGACGCTCTGTCTCATCTTTACCAAGGGTTAGTGAGTTACGCATTGATAGGCGTGTACGGGCGTCATATTGGAAATTTTTAATTTCATTACGCTTTGTTTCCAACTCCTGTGGTGTGTCAAACGCAACGTATGCCTTGCCGTTCTCAAGCAGATAATCAACATACTTGCGGTATATGGGCTTACGCTCACTCTGACGGCAGGTGGCGGCACCACTCCCATCTATACCCTCATCAAACTTGATTCCTAACCACGTGAGAGCCTCTATTATATATTTCTCCGCTCCGGGTACAAAACGTGTGGAGTCTGTATCCTCTATTCTAAGTATCATCTGACCTCCGTTCTGTTTGGCAAACAGATAGTTATAAAGGGCAGTCCTTACTCCGCCTATGTGTAGCGGTCCTGTTGGTGATGGCGCAAAGCGCACTCTTACATTCTGCATCTCTTTTCTTATTTATAGCACAAAGATACAATTTTTTTTGTTTTGTTAATAAAAATACTTACCTTTGCACCACGTTAGCGCGGAGTGGAGCAGTGGTAGCTCGCCAGGCTCATAACCTGGAGGTCGTTCGTTCGAACCGGGCCTCCGCAACCAAGAAAGGGAACCAGAAGGTTCCCTTTTCCATTTTACTGATAATATTTACTAAGCTATTATTTCCGAGCAGAATTTTCTTGTCTCCGCATCTGTCTGCACATAATCCTCATAAGTAGGAGTTGAGATATGATGAA
>JAZLIE010000020.1:0-19088 GCA_045617165.1 Candidatus Enterocola sp.
ATAAGAAATAAAAACGATATGTTATAAAAGAATAATAATACAACCCAAAACTGTAAAGAAATTTCAGGACGGGTCACTATTCACTATTCTTTATTCAACTAATTATGAGCAACTTGTTGCGAATAATATACATGGGCACTCCGGAGTTTGCCGTTGCGCCTCTGAAGGCTTTGGTTGATGGTGGCTACAATGTTGTAGCCGTTGTCACTATGCCTGACAAGCCTGCTCAGAGGGGTATGAAACTGCAATACTCACCCATAAAGCAGTATGCCCTTGAAGTTGGGCTTCCCGTGCTCCAGCCAGAGAGGTTGAAAGATTCGCGATTTCTTGAAGAACTAAAAAGTTATAATGCTGATTTACAGATTGTTGTAGCATTTAGAATGTTACCTGAGGTTGTCTGGGCTATGCCGCCAATGGGGACATTCAACTTGCACGCCTCTCTATTGCCGCAGTACAGAGGCGCCGCGCCTATAAATTGGGCTATTATTAACGGAGAGACAGAGACAGGTGTTACAACCTTCTTTCTGAAACATGATATAGACACCGGTAACATTATTATGCAGGAGCGTACTCCTATTAACCCCGATGACAATATAGGAACCCTTTATGACCGTCTGATGAGTATAGGGGCTGAAGTTGTGTGCCATACTGTTGATTTGATTGGGGAAGGAGACGTTCAGACATATCCGCAAGATGAGTCTGTGGAACTAAAACCTGCGCCAAAAATTTTCAAGGAAGATTGTCTCATTTTGTGGGACAAGTCAGCAAAACAGGTCAATGACTTTGTGCGGGGGCTATCACCTTATCCTGCCGCATACACAACACTTAAGACCCAAAAGGGAGAGGATTTGAGAGTAAAGGTACTGAAAGTTCTGCCTGAACAGACAGAGCACAGTGAAGCGGAGGGGACGGTGCTTACTGATAATAAAAACTATATAAAGATTGCCGTAAATGACGGCTATGTATATTTGGAACAAATCCAACCCGCAGGCAAGAAAGTGATGACAGTTAAAGAATTTCTAAACGGAACAAAGATAAAGAATAGTTAAAAGTTAAAAAAGAAAAGTGAAAAGTGAAAAGATCTCTCGCTTCGCTCGAGATGACGTGATGAGTCCGACTTTCTCCTTTAAAATTTATGATAGATAGAACCACAGTACAGAAGATTCTTGACACCGCCAGAATTGAGGAGGTTGTCGGGGATTTTGTTACACTGAAACGTCGTGGTGTAAACTATATAGGACTATGCCCGTTCCACAATGAGAAGACTCCTTCATTTACCGTAAGCCCCGCAAAAAATATATGCCACTGCTTTGGTTGCGGCAAGGGAGGCTCGCCTGTCAACTTCATAATGGAGCACGAGAACCTCTCATACGCTGACGCATTACGCTATTTAGCAAAGAAATATAGGATAGAGATTGTTGAGAAGGAACTGACTAAAGAGGAGATGGATAAGCGGAATGACCGTGAGAATATGCTTGCGGCAAACAAATTCGCTTTGGACTTTTTTGTGAACACCCTGAATAACACCGCTGAAGGGCAGAATATAGGGTTGTCTTATTTCCGTGAACGCGGATTCCGTGATGACACCATAAAAAAATTCTGTTTGGGCTACTCACCAGACTCATTTGAGGCTCTTGGCAAAGCCGCCGCAAAGGCTGGCTTCAGCCGCAAATGCCTTGTTGATGTTGGGCTTTGCATTGAAAATCAGAGGGGCGGTCTGACAGACCGTTTCCGTGGCAGGGTAATGTTCCCCGTCCACTCCATTTCAGGGCAGATTGTGGCGTTTGGCGGGCGTGTGCTTAAAAAGACAGAGAACACGGGTAAATATGTAAACTCTCCTGAATCAGAGATTTACCACAAGAGCAATGAACTATACGGACTCTATTTCGCTAAAAACGCTATTCAGAGGAATGATGTCTGCTATCTTGTAGAGGGTTACGCAGATGTCATATCAATGCATCAGGCAGGTGTGGAGAATGTGGTGGCGTCATCGGGGACATCACTCACAACAGGGCAGATAAGACTTATACACCGCTTCACCTCTAATATTATAGTGCTTTATGACGGCGATGCGGCAGGCATACACGCCTCCATAAGAGGAATAGATATGCTACTCTCTGAGGGTATGCAGGTTGAGGTTCTGCTACTGCCTGACGGTGAAGACCCTGACTCATTCGCCCGCAGTCAGGACTCAACACAATTTGTTGATTTCATAAACCGTAACAAAACTAATTTCATATCATTCAAAACCAACTTATTACTCAGTGAGGCTGGGAATGACCCTATTAAAAGGGCTTCTCTGATAGGAGACATCGTGGACAGTATCTCAGTAATCCCGGACAAGATTCAGCAAGCCATATATATTAAGGAGTGTGCCTCAAAATTCTCAATGCGTGAGGAGGTGCTGGTTCAAGAGGTTGCCAAACGCCAAAAGAGTAAACTATCTGGAGATGCTCAGGTGTCAAACAGCACTCTTGAGAAACAAACGGTGGAACGCAACAACTCCTACCCTGTGGCATACAAAGAGGAGAGGCAACTTCTACGCTACATAATCCGTCACGGACTGGAGCCTATTGAGATTCAGTCAAACGGAGAGACGGTACAGATTTCCGTGCTTGACTATATTGCCGGCAGCATTGAGGCTGATGACATTCCACTTCAATACCCTATTCATATTCAGATGCTTGAGGAGGCTCTACAGCAAGAGGGTGACCTGCGTTCATACTTCCTTAATCACCCCGATGTCACTATTCAGAACTATGCGTTCGGTCTGTCAGAGGACAAATATGAGAAGAGTGCCCTATATGAGACTAAAGAGAGGGATTCTGAGCGTTTGAACAGACTTTCAGGAGAGGTCAGGACCGTAATGTTTGAGTATAGGTTCGCCCTTATAAAGGAGAGGTGCGCTGAACTACGCCGAGAGATTGAGACTGCAAACACAGCGGGAGAGACCGACAGAGTTGATGAACTACTGCAAGAGTTGAAAGAGGTTACTGAGGAGAGGAAACAAATCTCCGCAGTCTTAGGGAACAGAAAATAAGCGAATTATATTATCTCTTCTTAAGAGTGAAGAGAAACTCCAAACCGCCTTCCTGACGGTTTTTAGCGGAAATTCTGCCGTGATGAAATTGTACGGCGTTCTTAACAATGGCAAGTCCTAAGCCTGTACCACCCGATTTGCGCGAGCGACCGTCATCTACACGGTAGAAACGGTTGAATATACGTCCAAGATGTTCCTCACTTACACCCACGCCATTATCACAAAATGAGAAGTAATAGAAATCGGGGTCAGAACGGTAGCAACTGACGTGAATAGTGACATTATTGCCAGCATACGCTATACTGTTGTCAAACAGATTACGGAATATTGAGTAAAGTAGTGAAATGTTACCGTTAATCAACAAGTTCTCAGGTAACTCAAGTTCAACCTTATCTCCTTTTTCCTCTAATTTTAAAGCAAGGTCTTGAACTACGCCGTTAATGAGTTGAGTTAAATCAACCTCCTCTCCCACATACATATCTGACGCCTCATCAATCTTATTTAATGTTGAAATATCTTGCAGCAATGCGGTAAGACGTGTAGCCTGAGTAAGACAACGGCTCACATAGTTAGTGCGTTTCTCAGCGTCCATATCAGGATTTTGAAGAATGGTCTCCATAAAACCTTGGATACTTGCCACGGGCGTCTTAAGTTCGTGAGATATATTCTGTGTAAGCTCCTTCTTCAGTATTGCCTGTTGCTCTTTTTCAGTAATGTCATCAAAAGTTATCTCAAAACTCTTGTCCTGGAAAATAATGCAATGGACTACAAGTATAGCCTCATTCTTGCTTACCTGAAACGCCTTGGTCTCAATCTTCTCAATTGCCCTGCACTGCATATCATCAAGAAAATCAAGTAGTTCAGAGAGTTCTGGTATATCAAACACATCTTCAGAGTAGCGGCGTCGCTTATCTGAGATTATGTTCATAAACTGTATGAAGAGTTCATTTGAAAGAATCTCCTTACGCTGCGGTGAAAATATGGCTATGCCACGTTTTGACAGACGCAAGTGCTCCTGCATCTTCTCACGCTCCTGGTTGAGTGCTATCTGTGAGCGGTCAAGATTCTTGTACATACCTACTATGTACTCACTTATCTCACGGAACTCACCATCTGGCAGACTGAGGTTCTCACCTGAATCAACCTTTTCAATAAGGTTCTTCAGTGCTGTTATTGTTTTTACAAATCTGCGTGCGACTATGTAGAAGACTATAAATGCAAGTAAAAAAACAGCGAGTACTGCCACCGTGCACGCAACGCTTTGCCCGTCGGGGTAAAACAAATTCATTATCAGAACAATAACCAATGAGGTTATAATGTAGATAATGGTGCACTGAAGCAGTATTCGCTTTGTAATGCTCACTTGTTAAGGAATGAACTTAGTTGCTCTCCTCTGCTGGTTTATCTGCAGGGGTGTCTTCCTTTTTTGGACGTGGAGGACGCTCAGTAAGTACCTTGTGAGAGAGCTTGAACTTGCCACTCCTCTTGTCAATATCAAGCAATTTGACAGGAATAAGGTCTCCCTCTTTAAGTCCTGAGTGTTCCATATCCTCTATACGGTTCCAACTGATTTCTGAAATGTGAAGCAATCCCTCCTTGCCAGGCAGGAACTCTACAAACGCTCCGTAAGGCATAATGGACTTAACCTTTGACTCATAAACCTCACCAATCTCAGGAACTGCTATGATACCTTTAATCTTATTAACAGCAGCGTCAATTGACTCCTTATTATTAGCGGCAACCTCAACTATGCCTCTGTTATCATCTTCTGTAATAGAGATGGTGGCACCTGTCTCAGCCTGCATACCTTGTATTATCTTTCCTCCAGGACCAATGATTGCTCCAATCATATCTTTTGGAACCTCAAGAGTTACAATGCGTGGAGCGTGTGGCTTAAGGTCGGCACGTGGCTCGGCAAGTGTCTCCTTGATTTTGCCAAGAATATACATACGTCCATCGTGGGCTTGTTTAAGAGCGTTCTCAAGAATCTCGTATGACAGACCGTCAACCTTAATATCCATTTGAGTGGCGGTAATACCCTTCTCAGTACCTGTTACTTTGAAGTCCATATCACCAAGATGGTCTTCGTCACCAAGAATATCAGAAAGAATAGCATAGTTCTTTCCCTTGTTCTCTGAGATAAGTCCCATTGCTATACCTGATACAGGACGTTTGATTTGAACACCAGCGTCCATAAGAGCAAGGGTTCCTGCACAAACCGTAGCCATTGATGATGAGCCGTTTGACTCAAGAATATCTGATACAACACGTACAACATACGGATAATCATCAGGAATCATACTCTTAAGAGCACGGCAGGCAAGGTTTCCGTGACCAATCTCACGACGACCTACACCACGCTGAGCCTTAGCCTCTCCTGTTGAGAATGGTGGGAAGTTATAGTGAAGAAGGAAGCGGTCATTACCTTGAATAAGAGCCTCATCAATCATCTTCTCATCATCTTTTGTACCAAGTGTGACTGTACACAGAGACTGTGTCTCACCACGTGTGAATATTGATGAACCGTGAGGACCTGGAAGAGGACCAGCCTCACACCAGATTGGACGTATCTCAGTTGTCTTACGACCATCAAGACGCATACCCTCATCAAGTACGGCACGGCGCATAGCCTCACGCTCAATATCGTGGTAATAGCGGTCAATAAGAGGTGCCTTCTCAACTAGTTCCTCTTCTGTGAACTGTGCCTTGTATTCCTCACATACAGCCTTGAAGTTTGCCTCACGTGAATGCTTGTCTGTGTTGCAAGACTTTGCAAGCTCGTATGTCTTGGCGTATGTCTTGTCATGCAAATCCTGACGGAGTTCCTCATCATTAACCTCGTGGCAGTATTCACGCTTAACGCTCTTGCCGTAGTCATTCATAAGTTCCAATTGGGCTTGGCACATAGGCTTGATAGCCTCGTGGGCAACCTTCATTGCATTCAGAAGGTCAGCCTCAGAAACCTCTTTCATCTCACCTTCAACCATCATAATGTTATCAAGAGTGGCGGCTACCATAATATCAAGGTCAGCACCCTCAAGCTGTTTGAAAGTTGGATTAACAACATACTCACCATTTATGCGTGCCACCCTAACCTCTGAGATAGGTCCCTCAAATGGTATGTCACTTGCGGTAAGAGCCGCTGAAGCGGCAAGTCCTGCGAGTGCGTCAGGCATATCCTCACCATCGGCGCTGTAAAGGGTTACATTTACAAAAGTCTCTGCGTGGTAGTTTGATGGGAACAGAGGACGTAACGCCCTATCCACCAAACGTGCGGTAAGTATCTCATAATCAGATGCTTTTCCCTCTCTACGTGTAAAACCTCCAGGGAAACGGCCATTAGAAGCGAATTTCTCCTTATACTCTACAGTAAGTGGCATAAAGTCTGTGCCAGGTACTGCATCTTGTGCTGAGCACACTGTTGCCAGCAACATTGTGTTACCCATTCTAACCATTACGGCGCCGTCAGCCTGCTTTGCAAGTTTACCGGTCTCAAGGGTAATTGTCCTTCCATCACTGAGTGTGATGGTCTTTGTAACTACATTCATTAGATTACAGTATTAAATTATTAAAACGTTAAATCGGGTGCGAAGATACGGAAAATCAAGCGCAAAAACAAAAAAAAATTTTTGACTGTCAAATTATTTGCATAACTTTGCACCTGATTTTTTTAGAGGAATATTAACATTAACTAATATTTTAACTTATGAAGAAACTATTTATTTTGGCTCTTGCAGCCATTTCAAGTGCCGCTCTGGTATCTTGCTCAAGCAACAACGCTGAGGGAGAGGCAGAGGCACAGGACACACTGGCAGTTGAGGTAATTGACTCAACAGCAATTGAGGTTGACACTCTTGCCGCTACAGACTCCACAATTATTGAGGAGGTTGTTGAAGAGGTTAAAGAGGAGACAAAAACAGTAGTAAAAAAACAAGCCGCTCCTGCTAAGAAAGCCGTTGAGGCAAAGGCAGATGAGGTAAAACAAGAGGTTGTTGAAGCCGCTCAAGAAGTTAAGGAAGAGGTTGTAGAAACAGCACAGCCTGTACAAGAAGAGAAAAAGCAATACTCCTCAATAGAGGAGAAGATGGCAGCTCAAAAGGCTGAGCAGGAGGCTAAAAAGCAAGCAGAAACCAACGCCGCCTTTAAAGAGGCTCTCAAAGCTAAAAAACAGTAATTATTAACTTATAAACACTAAAAAATTATGAAGAAAATTTTCTCAATTGCAATTGCAGTATTAGCAGTTACATTCACATTGTCATCTTGCAAGAATGACACATTGACAGACGGTCAACTTAAAGAGAACATTGCTGCAAACAGCACTTACAAGGGTACGTTCAAATTCCAAGACACCAAATATGATTGCTATATGGTATTCACTAAGGATCCTAAATCAGGATTGAGCGTATATGCTATATCAACAGACCCTGTAATGTACACAGACGCAGGAATGTGGGATGTTATTAACGGAAACTTAAAGATGGACAGCCTTGAGGATCCTGAAATCTCATACGTTGGCACAATAACCAAGAATGGTGACAAACTCAACATTGAGTCTGGTACAATTGTATTTGATATGGAGAAATACACTCCAAAAAAATAATCAATCAACATTGATGTAAAAAGACGGGAGCCACTACGGTTCCCGTTTTTTGTGTGTTGTTTCCGCTACGCCAAATTTTTTTCTTTCTCCTTTTTCCTTTCTCATTTTATTTTTATTTTTGCAAAAAAATAAAATTAGTATGACAATGCTTGATTTGGAGCCAAAAGCAGTTTGGCGATATTTTTCTGAGGTGTGCAGTGTGCCACGAGGTTCGGGTTTTACAGAGGGAATACGTGACTATCTTGTAAGGTTTGCGGCGGAGAACAACCTGTACTGCAAAGTAGATGAGGTTGGCAACGTAATTATACGCAAGCCTGCCACTGATGGTTGCACCCTTAGCAGCCTGCTCTTTCAGGGGCATATGGATATGGTGTGCGAGAAAAACTCAAATATTGAGCATAATTTTCATACAGACCCGCTTGAAGTGATAGTAGAAGGAGATACAGTCCGTGCCAACGGCACAACCCTTGGCGGTGATGACGGCATTGGCGTGGCTATTGCAATGGCACTGCTCACTGATAAATCAATAGACCGCCCCGTTGAGGCTCTATTCACAGTTGATGAGGAGGTGGGGCTGATAGGTGCGTTGGAGATAAAGCCGGGGCTTCTTGAATCAAAGACTCTCATAAACCTTGATTCTGAAGATGACAATGAGATTATAATAGGTTGCTCAGGCGGTGTTGACACATCAATATGGATTGATATTGAGCGTGAGAGACCTGACTTCAGAGCCTTTGCGGCAAAAGTCAAGGTAAGCGGACTCAAGGGCGGTCACAGCGGAGAGGATATTGACAAGAGAAGGGCGAACTCAAACAAACTGCTTGCTGAGTTTTTAAGAAGAATTCAGAAGGTTATGGATTTGAGAATAGTCTCAATAGACGGAGGCGGACTACGTAACGCAATACCACGTGAGGCAGAGGCTGTTATAATGGTGCCGTGGGCAGACAAGGAGACTCTGCGTGTTATTTGGAATATGTATGAGGCGGAGTGTGAGGATGAATGGCAATCTGATGAACCTGGGATGAGATTTGAACTTGATTCAGTTTCCGTGCCAGAGGAGTGCTACACAAAGGAACTTACACAAAAAATAATAACAGTTCTTACTGATACACCGCACGGAGTTATTGAGTTCAACCACACCTTGAATATGGTGGAGGTTTCAACAAACCTTGCATTCATACGTGAGAAAGAGGGGAAATTGCTTGTGGGCACCAGCCAACGCAGTCCTAACGCAATTAAGCGTGACACTATAGCGACACGTGTGGGTGCTGTGGGAAGAGGCATCGGGGCAAGGATTGAGCATATAGGAGCCTACTGCGGTTGGGAGCCTAAGAAAAATTCACCGCTACAGAAAAGCTCTGTTGAGGTTTATGAGAGACTCTTTGGAAACAAGCCCACGGTCAAGACCATTCACGCAGGATTGGAGTGCGGACTGTTCCTTGACAAATATCCAGACCTTGATATGATTTCAATAGGTCCTAAGATTCTGGACATCCACTCCCCTAATGAGACACTCTATATAAGCACTGTTGAAAAATGTTGGAAGTTTGTAAGGGAACTTTGCAACGTTTTGCCATAAAAGTTGTACATTTGCAGAGATGGAAAGTTTTGTAGTATCAGCACTCAAGTACCGCCCCGCAACCTTTGATACGGTTGTTGGTCAAAAGGCGTTGGTGACCACCCTGCGTAACTCAGTTAAGTCGGGGCAGATTTCTCACGCATACCTCTTCTGCGGTCCTCGTGGTGTTGGAAAGACAACAACCGCACGCATACTTGCAAAGACAATAAACTGTCTCAATCCAAAGGAGAACGGTGACGCATGCGGCGAGTGCGAGTCTTGCAAGGCTTTTGAGGAGAGACGCTCACTTAACATTCACGAACTTGACGCCGCCTCAAACAACAGCGTTGAGGATATCAGGGTTCTTATTGACAAGGTACGCATACCGCCTCAGATAGGCAAATACAGTGTATATATAATTGATGAGGTGCATATGCTCTCAACAAGTGCCTTCAACGCCTTTTTAAAGACCCTTGAGGAGCCACCTGCGTATGCCGTCTTCATTCTTGCCACGACAGAGAAAAACAAGGTTCTGCCTACCATAATATCAAGATGCCAGGTCTTTGATTTCAACCGTATGAATATTCAGGAGACAGTTGCTCACCTTAAGGATATTGCAGGTAAAGAGGGCATAGAGGTTGAAGATGAGGCTCTGAATGTCATAGCAATGAAGGCTGACGGCGGAATGCGTGACGCCCTCTCAATATTTGACCGTGCGGCAAGTTTCGGCGGGGGCAAGATAACATACAAAAATGTTATTGAAGACCTCAACATACTTGACTTCAACTACTATTTCAAAGCCGTTGATTTTGCTCTCAGCAAAGATATAAGCGGTTCTCTGCTTATGTTTGATGAGATTCTTGCAAAGGGCTTTGACACAGGCAACTTTGTGCTTGGGCTTATGGAGCATATACGCAATGTACTTGTTTGCAAAGATGAGATTACCGCACCTCTGCTTGAAGCGGCTGACAGCGTTAGGCAAAGTTATATTGAGCAATCAAAAAAATGCTCGCAGGAGTTCCTGCTTGAGGCTTTGGAGGTGGTGAATGATTGCGCCATCAATTACAAACAGAGCAAAAGTCAAAGGCTTACAGTTGAATTAATGTTAATCCGTTTGTGCCAACTTCCGGATCAAAAAAAAAATTAGGCTGAAGTATCAGAAGAGGTCGTTACTCCCATTCTTCCCTGAGAACTCATCTGTTCCACAATATTCTGTTCCTCTTAAGAGTGCCACAAACACATCTGCTATCACCCCTAAGACAGCACAGACACCCGTTACCGTGCAAACTATCCCTAACGCACCTGTGCGTCAGTTCAGTCGTGGACAAAAGATAGACCTCTCAACCAAGGCGGCTCTCTCCACAAAGAAGCCGGTTATGAGCGACGGAGAACCTTCAAATGAGAAGAAAAAGCGTGACAATCCTGTTACTGAAGATGGTATTTTCTCACTATGGATGCGATTCCCATCTCAAATCAGGGATATGTACGGATTGCATTTTCTATTCTCACGCGCACCGCTATGGGATTCTGAGAAGATGACTATAACGGTTGAGACATCGGGGCAGTTAATTGCAACTGAACTTAACACTGTACTCAGCAAACTTATAAACTATATGCGTGACGGGCTCAGGAATGACTCTGTTAATGTGGAGATAAGTGTCAATGAGTCCAAGCAGGATAATATGGATATAAGCCCTAAGGGGAAAGCCACCGCTATGGCTAAGAAAAATGAGAAACTTCGCGACCTTTGCCGTCGTCTTAACCTTGATTTCGCATAAAAATCATACTAAACCCTATGGATAAAGAGAATTTCAAAAGTGTTTTTTTTAAGATTGTTAACAAATATACAATCACTATTGTTGTGTTTCTTTGCATTCTGTTTATGGGAGAGAAACATAACGCTATGCAGCGTATTGAGTATGCCCGTCAGATAAAGGCTTTGGAGCAGGAGATTGAGTACTACAAGGAACTTACACGCAAGAATCAGGAGAAACTTGAGCAGTTGCAGTCAGACAACGCCAATCTTGAGAAGTTCGCACGTGAGGAGTGGCTGATGAAAGAGCCGGACGAGGACATATTTAAAATTAGTAATTACTAATTGTATATGAATTTGTATTGTAATAAATGCGGAACCAAGTTGGAGATGGCAGAGTGCAAGGGAGAGCCTCAGCCTGTACCGTATTGCCCTTGGTGCGGTGAGTACAAGTTTGAGCAGTTCAACGCGGCCGTTATCGTAGCCATACTCTCAGAAGACCGCAAGCGCATTTTTATGATGAAACAGTACAGCCGTGAATTCTACAATTTTCTTGCAGGCTACATAAACAAAGGGGAGTCAGCGGAGGAGGCTTTACGCCGTGAGATGATGGAGGAGATGGGTATGACCCCGACATCTGAGAAGATACTTTTTACTCAATACTTTGCAAAGACAAACACACTGATGATTGCCTTTGAGGCTACTGTAGCCGATGAGGATACATCACACGCCAACCCCGATGAGGTTGATGAGGCTCGTTGGTTTGACTCATTTGAGGAGGCTTACGCCGCTGTAATAAAAGGAGCGGTAGCGGAGAGGCTTATGAAGGTGATAATGGACTAACGCTTGAACGCACGCCAGAGCCTCAATATTGGGTTGGAGATTTTTGATATTTGTGAGAAAGGTATCATAGTGGCTCCAAATGATTGATTTTTCAGAGCAACACCTTTTATCATACTCCCTTCAAAATCATAACTTTTTGTCTTGGTAGAGAGATACTTCACAACTTCACAGATTATGAGAGTGGAGGCACCTGAACTTCTGTACGCCTCATCAATGTAAATTACAAGATTGTATGCGGAGTGACTGTCCCACACCACAAAGAGAGAGACGGCGTGCGAGCCATTGCTCTTATCATACATTGAGAAAATCTGACCTTGCCCCCTCTCACTTGCAGCGGTATAGATACTAAGAAAAGTCTCTTTTGAATAACTTATCCTCTCTCCCTTTGATTTCAGTTGCGCTGAATAGGAATCATAGAAAGCTGACGGGGTCATATCCATTCTAAGTTCAAAGCACTCCTTAGCCTTTGCAAGTGGTTTCTGCCGTTTGCGGTGTGACATCCCGTCACAGATTGCATCTATGTCAGAAATATTCTCAAACATGTAAGTATATCGGGTGGTCTGTGAATATCCACTCCAATAGAATGGTTGCCAATAGTTCTGCGAATAGTGGAAATTAAGTTCAAAGAAGTCAGGCTTAAGAGACTCAATCTGCCCTATCAAATCATTATATGTCTCATTCTCAAAACTGTACCGGCTCTCTAATGTCAAGCCATCGGGGTAAAACAACCACGTGCCGCTATACTGAGTAAGTGTGGCTGGAACAATGAGCAAACGGCCTAATCTGTTTACATAATGATATACAAAAACACCGCGTAGTTCTTTTTTCTCACCATAGGAGAGCAATACGTTCCATTCATAGCCACAAGCGGCATCCATCCACCAAGCCTGCAGAAAGAGCGGAATACCGCTGTTCTGACTGCATATCTCTCTGTATTTCTCTTTGTTATCAATCATATATGACGCTGTGCCTTGCCAATATATGGTTCTAATTTTTTTATTATGACAGCAGGGTTGCCACCAATCAAACAGTTACCTTCAGGAAATGAACGGGTAACAACGCTTCCCGCAGCCACTACTGTATGCTCTCCCAATTCAACCCCTGACAGTATTGTGGCACCTGTGGCTATCCAACAATGCCTTCTTAATACTATTCCACCCTTTGATGTGTATTTGGAATAGTCTGCAATATTATGATTTACGGTAATCAAAGAGACTTTGGGTCCAATAAGAACGCCCTCTTCTATGGTAATTCCGCCTCTGCCATCTATGTAACACCCCATTGCATAACCGGGGGCTCTCATTCCTCCGTCATTATCAATTTTTGACGGCTCTACAACCTTTGAGGTGAAGTGCACAGGCCAAGGCACGGAACCATTGATACGCAATATCTTCTGCCAGAAAATAAACTTAAGAAGTGTTGAATTTATGTAGGCATCATTGCAGAAGTGTGGAAAAAACACCCTACCAAACACTCTCCAAATATGTTTTGTAAACTTTGACATATACACACTATTTGCAAAATTAGTCATTTTTTTCAACATTAATAAAATTTTAAGTAAATTTGTCTGCTGTATGAAGGATTTGGTAAAAAACTCCACTATTATGCTGGGAGGGAACACTATTGCCCAGATAATATCCCTTGCCATATACCCCGTTTTATCAAGGTTATATTCAACTGATGATTTTGGGCTGCTGAATCTTTTTCTGAGTATTGCAAGCATTTTAATTTTATTCGCCACTGCTGAATATCAAGACGCAATACTTCTGCCAAATGATGACACTAAGGCATCGGCGTGTTTTCAAACAGGATTTTTATGTACAATAGCCATTACGCTTCTATGCCTTTTGTCCCTGCCGTTCTCACACATTATTGCCTCTGCCTTTAACGCTCCGCTTCTTGCTGATATTTTTTACCTGATACCTTTGTATGTGTTTTTCTCAGCATTATGGATGTTGCTTAGCCACTGGTTCTACAGAAAAAAGGAGATTATTAAGATAAGTGGCTACAACATTACCCAAAGTGTTTTTAATGCCTCAGCAAAAAGTGCGTTTGGTTTTTGGGGACACACCGCTTACGGGATGATAATATCAATGACCATTGCACCCATTGTAGCATTTGCTGGATGTTTGTCAAAAAATTTAAGAAAAGTATTGTCTCCTTTGTTTAGCATAAACAAAGGAGAATGCGTTTCTATGGCAAAAAAATATTCTGACTTTCCAAAATATTCATTGCCACGTTCAATTGTAAACAACTTTAGCGGAAGCCTGCCTGTCTTTCTGCTGACTCCGTTCTTCTCTCTGTCTGAGATAGGAATTTACGGTATGGCTCTTACGTTGGCATTCAAGCCAATAAACCTTTTTAACTCATCAGTACACGGAGTGTTATACCAGAATTTTTCAGAAAAGGTTTCAAACAATGAACCGCTTATGCCTCTTCTGTCTTATTTCACAAAAATGGCAAGTTGCATAGTAATTCCTCTATTTGCAGCCTTATATTTCTTTCTTCCATGGCTTGCCGCAGTAATTCTTGGGGAGGAATGGAGAGAATCTGGTGAATACATAAGATTTATGTTGCCTTGGCTTGCAATACTTGTTGTTCTGGGCTCTGTACATTTTATTCCAAACCTGTTCAAGAAGCAAAAAGGTCTTTTGTTTTTTGAAATAGCATATCTTGCATTAAGAATTACGGCACTGATAGTTGGAATCATTCAAAATGACTTCAAAATTGCTATTATCCTGTTTTTCTGCGTAAGTGCATTAGTACTGCTTGCTCAACTTATATGGATGTTTATTTTGGTAAGAAATTATGACAGAATGGTATCATAATAACTGTATCTCCGTTATAGGTTACTGCTACGCAAACGGCAATCTTTTGACAAACAAAGGATTGGCAGACTATTTTTGTATCGCCGATACTGACACCCTACTTGAAAGACTACGCTCTGCAAACGGCATATTCTCTTTTATTATTGACACACCTGACTTTAAGGCGGCAAGCATAGGTGACGCCAGAATTTATCCCGTTTATTACAAAGAAGGCACTGACGGTTTGCAAATCTCAAATGATTTCAGAAAGTTACTCTCAAAAAATGACAAATCAAGTGATTTTGCCGTACAGTTTTACAAGGCGTCAAGTTATGCTCCTGCAGGATTCACTCTTATTGAGGGCATAAGACAGGTAAAACCATTCCACTTACTGGTATGTTCAAACAACAGCACATCTGAGCATTGCTACAAGACCTATCTACATTTGAAAGAGGAGGAACATAGTTTGACAGAGAGTCAGATTATGGGAATGATTAACAATGCATTCAAACGAACTATTGACTCTGTTAAAGGAAGGCAGATTGTGATTCCGCTAAGTAGCGGCTATGATTCAAGGCTTATTGCCTGCATGATGAAACTCAACGGATATGAAAATGTAATTTGCTATACAATTGGCTCGGAAAAGAGTCAGGAATGCACCACTGCCTTTAAGGTCGCAGAACAATTAGGCTACAGAATTTATTTAATAAATCCTGCCGACGCCAATGCCAAAGAGTTGTTTTCAACGTCTGAATTCAGGCAATACAGCAGTTTTGTCGGCGGATTAACCAACTTTTTATGGCTATATGAGTTTTATGCGATAAAAAAGCTGAAATCATTAGGCGTTTTGGAAGATGACGCCGTATTTATGCCTGGTCATTTAGGTGATTTTTTGTCAGGGAGCCAATTGCACAAATCACTAATCAGCAGTAACTCAACTGCCGGAACGCTTAGCAATGCCATTCTTTTTGACAGCTTCATTTACAACCATAACAAAGCGACAAAAAATTATGTCAGCAAATTCTTTTCCAATGCCATAGACAATGGATATAGCGGAATATCCGCTTTTCAATGGTTTACTCTTACTCATAGACTCACACACTGTATTAACAATGCCGCCAGAGCATATCTGTTTTTTGGCTATGATGTAAGGCTTCCATTCTGGGACAGGGAACTCCTGGATGCATTCCTCTACTTACCCTTTACTGACCTGAAACACTGCAATCTGTATAGAAGCACTTTGAGGAACTGCGTGTTCAAACCTCTTCAAGTAAATTTTGCAAGTGATTTGCCTTCTGTTAAGACACTCCGTCGGCAACATTTCAAGAACAGAATCAAGAGATGCATACCTTCATCTTTGATTGCACTACTCCCTTTAAAACACGATATTACAGGAGAGTGGCTGTTTGCCAAAGAACTTGTCAAGGGAGACCCTGAAATAAAAGGACGCAGCACAAACGAATTACTGATGAAATGGTACCTTAAAAAAAAAATTGTAACTTTGCACTTCTAAACTCTATAAACTTTCATAATATATGGAAAACACTAAAACCGAAAAGGAACTTGATTTAATTGACCTTATTAAAATCTTTTGGAATTGGTTCAAGAAACGCATCTGCATTCCACTGCTATTTTTGTTTACATTCTGCATAAAAAAATGGCAGGTTGGTGTCATTGGAGTAGCCTTGGGTGTAGCCGTTTCCATTTTATTCTGGCAATTATTTCCCGTATATCAAGGCTCTATGATTCTGGTTAACAACATTGCCGATAGCAGTGATTTCATAAATAACATCAAGTGTTTTGCCCTGACAGACCCGCAATACAAATCAGAGGCTTTAGGAATACCTGTTGAAGAGATTATTAAGATTCGGAAAATTAAACCGCATTACCTCTGCTACACAGATTCATTGATGACCGACTATATAATTGATTTTGCTGACGACACAACAAAAACCAAAGTCATACCACTTCAAAACAAGTTCTGCATTGAAGTGGAGGCTAAGGATAAATCTGTATTCCCATTGATTAGTGATGGAATAATAAAGTATTTAAGTGGCAATTCATATTACCAGAGAATAAACAACCAGCGTTTGGCTGAGTTGAAGGCGAATATAAAAATAGCCGAGACAGAGTCTACCAGACTAGATTCTATTATGGATAAAAAGGGGAACGACGTCTTGCTTGGTTTCTCCAGCGCCGGCAATATGATGACCTCAATGGTCAAACCTTCCGAAATAGTAAACGAAAAGCTTCGGTTAGGGAATATGATTCTCGGAGCAAGCAATGTTCTTACATATCAAAATGAGATTGTCTATATCTCATCAAGTATGCAGGTATATGACCAGCCTAAGAACTTTGTACTTAAAACGTTACCAAAAACCACAATACTCTCTATATTGTTATGCTACGCAATAGCGTTATTAATTGTCTATAGAGAGAATATCAAACAATTTATTAACAAGGGAAATAATGGCAAAAGAACTGACATCACGCGGTGAGAACTATTCACAGTGGTACAATGATTTAGTAGTAAAGGCAGACCTTGCGGAGCAGTCTGCCGTTAGAGGTTGTATGGTTATTAAGCCCTACGGTTATGCTATTTGGGAGAAGATGCAACATGAACTTGACCGTATGTTCAAGGAGACCGGGCACGTAAACGCCTATTTTCCGCTTTTTATTCCTAAATCTTTTTTAAGCAAGGAGGCAGACCACGTAGAGGGTTTTGCAAAGGAGTGTGCCGTTGTAACACACTATAGATTAAAGACAAATCCTGATGGCAGCGGTGTTGTTGTTGACCCTGAGGCACGCCTTGAGGAGGAACTCATAGTACGCCCTACATCAGAAACCATTATATGGAGTACATATAAGAATTGGATTCACTCTTACAGAGACCTTCCTATACTCTGCAATCAATGGGCAAATGTGGTGCGCTGGGAGATGCGTACACGTCTGTTCCTACGCACGGCGGAGTTCCTATGGCAAGAGGGTCATACCGCTCACGCCACCCGTGAAGAGGCGGAAGAAGAGGCTAAAAAGATGCTTGAGGTTTACGCTGACTTTGCGGAGAACTTTATGGCTGTGCCTGTAATAAAAGGCGTTAAATCAGCAAACGAACGCTTTGCAGGTGCTCTTGAGACATACTGCATTGAGGCACTTATGCAAGACGGAAAGGCATTGCAGGCTGGTACATCACACTTTCTTGGTCAGAACTTTGCAAAAGCGTTTGACGTTACATTCCTTAACAAGGAGAATCAGCAGGAACTTGTATGGGCAACATCGTGGGGAGTTTCAACCCGACTAATGGGTGCTTTAATTATGACACACTCTGATGACAACGGACTTGTCCTGCCTCCAAATCTTGCTCCATATCAGGTAGTTATAGTTCCTATCTATAAAAATGAAGAGCAACTTGCCACTATTGACGCTAAAGTAGCTGAAATTACTGCCAAACTAAAAGCGCTTGGCATATCTTATAAATATGACAACTCTGATAACAAGCGTCCGGGCTTTAAGTTTGCAGAATACGAGCTTAAAGGTGTTCCTGTAAGACTTGCAATAGGTGCAAGAGACATTGAGAACGGCACCATAGAGGTATCACGCCGTGACACTATGGAGAAAGAGACCCGCACCATAGATGGCATCGAGTCATATATAAAAGAACTGCTTTCTGATATTCAGAAAAACATATTTAAGAAAGCATTTGACTACCGTGCATCAGTAACTCGTAATGTAGATACCTACGATGAGTTTAAGGTTGAGATTGAGAAAGGCGGATTCCTTATGTGCCACTGGGACGGCACCCCTGAGACAGAGGAGAAAATCAAGGAGGAGACTAAAGCCACCATACGCTGCATTCCTCTTGACGGAGATAAGACACCTGGCAAATGTATGGTTACAGGCAAGCCGTCAAAACAAAGAGTTGTATTTGCAAGAGCGTACTAAGACACTTAAGCATGGGAATACCGTTGACTAAACAACAGGAATTTAAAGATGTTTTTTACCTTGTTCTTTTGCAAGGATTGAATTACATTGCACCTATTTTGGTGTTTCCTTATCTTATGGCTATATTAGGAGCGGAAAAATTTGGTTATATCAGTTTTTCCCTTGCAGTATGCCAATACCTAATGCTTATTGTAGATTTTGGATTTAACCTAAGTGCCACTAAAAAGGTGGCATTGGCAAAAAATGACCAAGAAGCCCTAAATAAGATATTTACAGATACGCTTAACGCAAAAATAGGTTTACTTGCAATATCTTTTTTACTATTAGTCATTCTCTCAATGATACCTAAATTTGCTGTATACAGGACAACATTGTTTGTAATGTTTCTTATAGTAATTGCTAATACATTTTCATTTGTATGGCTATTTCAAGGCTTAGGTCAAATCCGTCTTGTTTCAATAGTAAATACTATATCCAAGTTGTCAATTCTGCCACTATGTTTTATTTTTGTAAAATCGCCTGATGATTTTCTTATTGCCGCATTG
>JAZLIE010000021.1:0-28649 GCA_045617165.1 Candidatus Enterocola sp.
GACACGTTTAGCGATGATTATATAAAGGAAGTTCAATATAAAATAAACAGGAGACCGAGAGAAAAATTAAAGTTCTCAACCCCGATGAAAGAATTTTACAAACATTTTTAATATTTTCGCACTTGATACTTGACTCTTTAACACATTCAATTATTTGTTGTTGTTATATTATTTCGTATCTTTGTGCCCTTAAAAAGGAACATAATGTGAGTTTTTTTATTATTTAAATTTATAAGAGTATGAAAAAGAGCATCTTATTATTTTTATTGGCTTTTTGTTCATTGGTTGCAATGGCCGAAAAGCAGGAGGTTTTTGTTGAATTTGAAGATGGAACTTCAAAGACGTTGTTAATGAAGGATAAATTCTTTGTCCCGTTTCTGAACATACCTGACACAAATTTAAAATTTGAGAACCCTACTACAGGCGAGACAGAGAAGTATGATACTGATTTGATAAAATCAGTTTCTTATGTATCTGATGGTAAGGATTATAAGGTTGTATACTCCAATGTATATGATATGAAGTTCGGGAGCATGTATAAGACTTCTGAAAAGTTGTCTAAAAATAGATATATGCTTTCTGAGGTTTATAAAGGGGAAAAAATAACGGTGTATGCAATGAATACAACCGGAGGTACATTTACTGCTCCAGTTAAGTATATGTACATATATTATCAACGTAATGGTGAGTTCCCCAAGTATGTTTGCAATATGCCGGTTTCAGGCATTATTGCTGGTAAGATAAATATGCAGAAGTTTTTGCTTAACTATTTTACTGAAGAGGATTTTGTTAAGAGAATCAAGGCTGGAGAGTTTGACTTGAAGAAAATGAAGGATTGGTCTGTTGAGTATATGGTGGAGGTTGCCAAGGCGTATGATGAAAGATAAAAATAGGTTTGCAAGATGAGACAATTAATAATTGCTTGTACCGCACTAATATTGTGCTTAAATACTGTTTTTGCCGCAAATTTGAAACAGTCTGTTTGCGTGGTTTATTCTGCGGATGAAGTCGGAGATTCTGTTTATTCCTCACTTGTCAATGCTTTTCATAAAAAAGGATATCTAAGTGCGGAACGTAATATAAAGAAAGTAGGAAATTCATTTGGTTCAGGATTTATGTATAAATCAAAATCTGGAGCCGAATATATCATTACAAACCAACATGTTGTAGGAGATTCTAAATTTGTCAGGCTCTCAATGAATAGTGATGGAATGACCGTAAAATACAATGGTTGTAAGGTGTTGTATGCAGACAAACGTCAGGATTTGGCTTTGTTGCAGATACCTGTGGATATGCCTGTTGTATCTTTGGAAGGGTATGCCGGTACAGTGAGTGATGGTATGGATGTGTACACAGCAGGATATCCTGGTTTGGGTACGGAACCAGTATGGCAGTTTGGTAAAGGTATAATTTCAAATTCGGCTGTACAAACAGACGCTTTTGAGGATTCAATAACAGTTATCCAACATACCGCACAAGTAGATCCGGGTAATTCCGGCGGTCCGTTACTTATTGCTCTTCCCTCAGATTCAGATAATGTCTATAAGGTGATAGGTGTCAATACTTGGAAGGCACGTCGCAGAAGTGACACTAATTTTTCAATATTGATTTCTGATTTGGAACTTTTTATTGAGAACTACAAGAGTGGCACGTATGTTAAGAAAACAGAATTTGACAGCGTAAGGGTTGCTTTTGAAGCCGATTTGAAAAATGGGTATGAGAATTCGTATAACTATATTTCAGAGAAGGCTGTGCTGGCATTAAGTGAGGATGCTGTTGTTACAATGCTTGATTTTGTAGATAATAATATCAATGCATATCTTAGAACCTCTGACCCGATGACAGCTATGAGAATGCTTATCGCCAAGATGATAGTAAAAAAGATGAATCCTGTTTTTGAAAAAATTGAAGAGAGTGTGTCAGGCGATAAGGCTGTTGTTACATATAAGGTCGGAAAAGATAATGTATCTTTGACATGGGAGAATATTGATAATGGTTGGAGCATTGTCTCATGCAATTATATTAATGATGATATAAGCCAAAAGTCAGCGACATCTGTAAGCATGGAGAAGAGCGGATTGTATGAGACAGACTGGAGTAGTATAATTTCTCTTGGTGCGACATTCCCTTTGAATGAGAATCAGTTTTACGGCGGATCAATTGACTATTCTTACGCTTTTTTGAATTATGGATTGGCATCTGTTGGTATTGATATTGATGGTGTGAGAGTAAATGCAACTCCAAAAGTCAATGGTTATTTGTATGTGGGTATAGGTGGACGATTGCCAATTAACATCAAGCGTTTTGTTATGATTCCTTACGCCTCACTCGGAACTGGAGCTGGACCTTTTGTTGATTCCGGTTTTAAATTTATAGGGTTAGTGAGACCTGGTTTGCAGTTGGGATATATGGTTAATAAAAAATGTTTCTTATTTGTAGCACTTGAATATACACATAAGTTTGGCTCAGGCGTAAAGGCTGGTGAAGTTTTCAATTATGGCACATTGGGACTTAGACTTGGTGTAGGTTTTTAATAGACATTAGTTGTTGAATTATATAAATTATTTAAACATGAAAAAAATTATTGTTTTATTATTTGCATTTTCATTTTCATTGCTTGCCTTTGCAAAGGGTGATAAACCGTTAGAGGATTTTCCTGTACTTGTGGAATTTGAAGATGGAACAGTCAAGGAGATGATTGCAGGTTCAGAATACTCATTATTGGATGTTTCTGCAGTCCGTTTAGCTGATCCGAAAACTAAGAAGGAGAAGTTTTATGATATCGAATTAATAAAGTCAATAACTTATCAGAAAGGAGACGGTGTCAATAAGGTCTCATATCTATTCTTGTATCTCAGCGCATCCGCTTCAAAGGCCAAAAAGAAGTTGAACAAATATAAGTCTAGTGTGTATTGTGTATATGAGGGCAAGAACATAAATGTTTATACAAAACAGTACTCCGATTTGACTTCTAAAACTACTTATATATATTTTCAACGTGTTGGAGAATACGGAAAGTTTGTTATGAGAGCATCTAAGGATTATGGTATATATACTAGCCTTCCTTTGAAAAAAGGATTGCTCAATTATTTTCAAGAAGATACAGATTTTTATAACCGCATATTGGCCGATGAATTTGAATTGGATAAAAAAAGTGATTGGTCTATCGGTTATATGGTAGAGATAGCAAAAGCATACGATGAGAGTAAGTGATAAATCGTTGAATTATATAAATAAATAAATTAATTATTATGAAAAAAGTTAGTTCTATTATTGCGGTGGCTATTACCGCTATGTTAATGTGTGTGTCTTGTGAAAAAAGTTCTGAGAAGAACATTGTAGGTAAGTGGGAAAACACCAAGATTGAGTATGAGGGTAAATCTTACACGTTTGCTGAGTTTCAAAAATATGCCACAGATTCAGGTGATTATACCTTGATAATCTCTTTAAAGGCTCTTGAAGGTATGTCTTTTGAATTCAAGTCTGATAAAACTTGTATTGTGACCACTATGAAGATGCCTACACCTGGTACGTGGTCTATGTCTGGTAGTGATGTTACTATCAGTAGCGGTGGACAAGGTGCAATGATTTTGAAAAACAAAGATGGAAAACTGATTTACACCTTTTCAATGCCTTCATTAGAAAAGACCATAACTTTTGATATGATATTTGAAAAGAAGTAATCAGAAACTATGTAGTGCTTTTCTTACAGATAAGCATTCTTTTTTCTGAATTTATGAGGGTGGTGGCAAACATATAGATGTCACCACCCTCTTTTATTCCTAACTTCTTGCGTATTTCAGTAGTTGAAGTAGGGAAGTTGCGAGTAGTAATGTTCGCCTTTTCTATATCTTTGAAATGCTCTTTGTGTACCTTGCGAATGTCTTGTATCTCAAATGTTCTACCGGGGAAGCCCGTAATCAAATGCTCTGATGTGTAGAGGTGGCTGCTTGTGTGCAGTTTGCTTACGCCAAACCTGTTGCATAACACTTTGAACGCCCCTGCCTTGAGTATTGAGGCGTTTGGCTCATAAAGATATTTGAGTGGCATTGACAGCGGCGCGGCAGCGTTTTGTTCTTCTTCTTGTGTGAATGTGAATTCTGTCTTGTCAGGAAGATTCACACAGTGAATGTTTGCGCCGCCAACTGAGTCTTTACTGCAAATAGCAAGAAGCTCCTTACACTCCCCCTGAACGCTTACAGCATAGAGGTCGGTAAGCCCTTTCAGTTCCCTGATGGCAACTGTGATGTCAAGCATAGGGGATAGTTTAACCATCAATATGCCACATTTTGGCAGAATGACATCAAGCAGAGTCAGAATGTTTGGCTCACAATCTGATATGCTTACTAATTTTCCGCCTGAGTGGCTTCGGCGAGCGGGGTCTGCATATATGACAGAGGTATATTCAATTTTAGAAATATATTGTGTGCTGTCAGCGTTCACAACATCTATATTGTCAATCCCCATTGCCTTGAAGTTGGACTCTGCGGTTGCACATAATTCCTTATTATGTTCAATATATATTGCTCTCTTGAAGTGTCGGCTGATGAACATAGTGTCAACACCCATACCTCCTGTCATATCAATAAATGACTCATACTCAGTGCCAATATCTCTCAGAATAGTTGCCTTAAACTCAGCGGTAGCCTGGCTTGACGCTTGTTCAAGGGATAGTGAGCAGGGTAGGGTGAATTTGTCCATTCCCGCTAAAAACGGCAGTTTTGAGTTTACTTTGTCCAAAATGCAGGAGTGAAAATCATAAACACGGTGAAGAGTTCCAGACGTCCTGCCATCATAAGAAATGACATATACCACTTGCAAATATCAGGCATCGGGGCGTAACTTGCCATAGGTCCATATTGGTAAATGGCTGGTCCTACATTGCTTATGGCACTTATGGAGGTCCCTACGGCATTGACAAAGTCAAGTCCGCAAGCCGTGAAAAAGAGCACGCTTACAATCACAATTATAAGGTATATGAATACAAACGCCTGAACATTGTCAATCATCTGCGGTTTTATAACCTGTCCGTTAAATCTTACGGGTATAACGGCGTTAGGGTGAATGAGACGCTTGAACTCATAGTAACTGTTCTTGAGAAGCAACGCTATTCTCACAGTCTTTATACCTCCTGATGTTGAACCTGCGCACGCTCCAAACGCCATCATCATAAGAAGTATGGTCCATACAAATGGCGCCCATGTGGTGTAGTCTCCGTTGGCGAATCCAGTGGTTGTAATAAGTGCCACCACATTAAAGAGAGCGTAGCGGAATGATTGCTCAAATGACATTATCTCATTATGATGGAGCAAGAGGCTTCCCATAACAAATATTGTCATTACACATATTATTATGATATAGAACTTGAGTTCCTCATTCTTTGTAATCTTATGTAGGCGTCCTTTAAATAGATGGAAATAGAGGGTGAAGTTTATTCCTGACATAATCATAAATACAATGATTATATACTCAATAAGCGGAGAGTTCCAATAGGCTATGCTCGCCCCTTTTGTGGAGAATCCACCTGATGCCATAGTTGTGAATGAGTGGCAGATGGCGTCATAGTAGTCCATACCGGCAAGCCACAGAATAAGGCTCTCAACAAGTGTTATACCTGTGTAGATGCCCCATAGAATTTTTGCTGTGTAACCTATCTTTGAGTGTATCTTGTCTTTTGTTGGTCCCGGAACCTCAGCGGTAAACAGAGACATTCCGCCAACGCCAAGTATGGGGAGTATTGCCATTGAAAGTACTATGATACCCATACCGCCAAGCCATTGTGTGACGCTACGCCAGAAGAGAAGTCCCTTTGGCATTGAGTCTATATCAGTAAGAATGGTGGCACCAGTCGTGGTGAAACCACTCATTGTCTCAAAGAAAGCATCTGTAAATGATTGAATGTTGCCACTCAGATAGAACGGAAGCAATCCGAAGAATGAGAATATGACCCAGATAAATGAGACTACAAGGTATCCCTCCTTTTTGCCCATCTGTATTTTTTTGACATCTCTGGTAAATAGAAGTCCCAGCAGGCTCACCACCAAGGTGGCTCCGGCAGAGACCAACAGATGAATATACTCTATCTCATCATATATGAATGATACCACAGCGGATAGAAGCAGGAACGCCACTTCAAAAAGAAGAAGCATACAAAGTGTCCTTACTACTATTTTGACATCAAGTTTATTCATCGGGGGTATCTGTTACTTAAATAGTTTCTCAATGTGTCTGAGAGCGTTCTTTCCACAGAATACTGTTACGTTATCGCCCGCCTGAATCTGTGTGCCTCCAACCGCCACGATGCCTGCCCCGTCACGTACAATTCCGCCTATTATTGTGTTTTTTGGTAGTTTAAGCGTATAAAGAGGACCTGATGTTATGTATGAGTTGTTCTCCGCCTTGAGTTCAATTACATCAACATCAGCGAATGTCAGACATTTTACAGAGACATCACCACCTAAAATAAGTTGGTATATATGGCTTGCCGCAATTATTTTCTTGTTGATAACCGCCCCTATATCAAGCCCCTCAGCCATATCAATGTAGTCCATATTCTCAACTTCGGCTATTGTTCTGGGTACCCCCATCTCTTTTGCGGCAAGACATGAGAGTATATTTGTCTCAGCGTTGCCTGAAAGTGCCACAAATGCGTCAAATGACTCAATGTCCTCTTGTTTAAGAAGAGAGATATCTCGTCCGTCTCCATTTATGGTCAGCACTTTCTCAGTGTTCTCAATAAGGCGGTATGTCTTTTCAATATCTTTCTCAATAACCTTTATGTCCTTGCTTTTAGGAAGGCTCTGAATGGTTTTTATACAGATGCGGCTTGCGCCAAGGAACATTATGTTGTTAATGTCATGTATCTCCTTGCCAGATTGTATTCTGACCTCCTCCACACCGTCACGTGTGGTTATGAAATAGACTATGTCTCCTTCAAGAACCTGATGTTTTCCTGTTGGGATTATAGTATCCTCACCACGTTTGATTACCACTATTCTTATTTTTCCGTTACCAGCGAACGCCTTTTCAAGAGGCACGTTGCAGAGAGGTGAGTTTCCTCTTATTTTTGTGGCGAGAACAATAAGAGCCCCATCTGAAAGTTCTACATATTGTCTTACCCATCCCTTCTTCAGATTGTTCACAATCTCCTCTGCGGCAAGCATCTCAGGGTATATGAGAGAGTCAATACCCATACTTTTGAAGAACTCCTTGTTCTTTGGAAGCAGATACTCCTGATTGTCAATTCTTGCAAGAGTCTTTTGTGCGCCAAGGTTTGTGGCAAGCATACACGCAGTTATGTTTGTGCTCTCAATTGGGGTGACGGCTATGAAAAGGTCTGCCGTGGGCACTTGCGCCTCACGCAAATCCTTTAATGATGTTGGTGAGCCTGTGACACTAAGTATGTCATAATTAGCCTCCAACGCCTTTATTTTCTCCTCCTGTTCATCAAGAAGAATGATGGTGTGGTCCTCTTTTGAGAGCATCTTTGCCAAATGAGTTCCAACGTCTCCGGCTCCGGCTATTATTATCTTCATAATTAATAATTAACAATTAATTTTCAACTTTCAATTTTCAACTTTCAATTTTCAATTAAATTGCTTCCTCACTCTGTCCAATTCCCGTTTTGTTTCGTTGTCCTTGATTGTCTGGCGTTTGTCAAACTCCTTCTTTCCTTTTGCCAGCGCAATATCAACCTTTGCAAGCCCTCTTTCATTTATGAAAACCGCAGTGGGAATTATTGAGAATCCGGGTGTCTTGACTTTGCTTTCAAGTTTTCTCAACTCTTTCTTATTGAGAAGCAGTTTTCTGTCACGTGTGGGAATATGGTTGCTGTATGTTCCATAAAAGTATGTGGGGATATTCATACTTTTCACCCATAACTCCCCGTCAATAAAAATACAATATGCGTCAATAAGTGAAGCTCTCCCGTCTCTGAGAGATTTGATTTCAGTGCCTTGAAGCACTATCCCCGCCGTATAGTTGTCAATCAGCGCATAGTCAAATGACGCCTTTTTATTCTTTATATACACATTCGTCTTCATCGTGGTTGGTTAATTAAGACCTGGCATCAATAGTATGAGAAGTTTTCTCACCAAGGCAGGCATTGCCATAATTGTCAAAGAGCATAATACTATGAATGCATTGCGTTTGTCATTGTTTTTCTCCACGATGCCTAAATAGGTATTGCAACCCTCAAAAACAAGATAGAATGTGTATAAATCAAATATTTTGATAAAGAACATATCTTCAAATAACTCATCTACCATACATACAAATATTACGCAGGAATAAGAGAATATGGTGAATTGCAAAGATTCTGTGAATATCAGACGCTTGGTCAGCAACTGGTTTGACAGACCTTTTATTATGATAGCCGAGATATAGAAACTGGCGAATAATGTTAATGACAGGGTTATGAAACTTTTCAGACCTGCCTGCCAGTCAAATGTCCCTGCTTTTAGCAACGCTCCGCAGAAAGCGCATAATCCGGCTGCCAGAACCCAAGGCAGAGCAAACTTTATTATGACCTCTTTCTTTGTCCCTAAAGTACGCGCTCTTTCCCATCCTTTTGACGGCGTAATTAATATTGATGAAAACAATCCTACCATATATGGCTACAAAGTTAATAAAATAATGTGTTTTTTGTTGTGTTCTTAACAGAATATTACTAAATTTGTGCTCCATTTTCCCTGTCTGTTAAAATGATTTATTTTATAACGGTTATCATTTTGTTTATTTCATTGTATTTGTATTTCCCTGTGGCGGAGAAATATAAATTGCTGGCAGGTGTGAATAATCGTAGTTCTCACAAAAAACCTGTCATTACGGGTGCTGGTTTTATATTCTATACCTCTTACATTATTTATGTGATAAGTTTGCTGGTATCTGGCACGGGGGTGCAATGGTTCTGGTTTGCGGGACTCACTATACTTGCAGTCGTAAGTTTTGTTGATGATTTGAAAGATGTCTGGTTCCTGATAAGGCTTTTCGCCCAAACTGTCGCTGCTGTATTGATGCTTTGGCAACTAAGTTTGAATTTTGGTATAGCGATGGTTGATTCCGTCAGTCAATGGGCGGCCGCTCTGTTGTTGCTTATAATATCTGTTGGGCTGTTCAATCTCTATAATTTTATGGATGGACTTAATGGAATGCTTGGCGGTCTGGCGCTTGGAATGGCAATACCAATCTACTTGATTGACAAGTTTGTTCCATCTGTAATAGGTTTTGCCGATGTGACGCTTGTTATGTTGACAATAGTCGCTGCTATTATATTTATGTTCTTTAATTACAGACCTCAACCCAAGTGCTTTTCAGGTGATGTGGGTTCTATTGTGCTTGGCTATATGATGGCATACTTCACTATATCTCTTGTCATAAAAACAGGAAACATAGCATTCTTCCTTATGTTTGCCGTAACATTTATGGAGGCTGGATTGACGGTGCTTCAACGTCTGTTTGCCGGAGATAATATATTCGCACCGCACAGAATGCATCTGTTCCAACTATATTGCAATGAATTTTATAAATCACACATGCTTGTGAGTGGAATTTATGCCGGCGTGCAGTTCCTCTTTGGTATGGCGTTGTTCCTGATGAACTATTTCAAAGTCTCTGTCTTTGTTCAGAATATTGTATTGTGGCCGGTATTCATAGTGATGTGTGTAGTGTATCTGCTGCTTAAGCGTAGAAAAATGGGAGGACATCTGTTAGAATATAACATATACAGTAACAGAAACGTGAAGAATATGTTCAAAAAGAATTAATTATTATTACATAACAAATTAAAACTTTAAGATTATGATTCCAGAACAAATTGAGCATCTTGGTATTGCAGTTCCAAGTATCGATGTGGCACTTCCTTACTATGAGAATGTGCTTGGTATGAAATGTTACAAGACAGAGGTGGTTGAGGACCAGAAGGTTAAGACCGCATTTCTGAAAGTCGGAGAGGTTAAGATTGAACTTCTTGAGCCAACATCCCCTGAAAGCACTATCGCTAAATTCATTGAGAAGAACGGTGGTCGTGGTGGAATGCACCATATCGCTTACAAGGTTGTTGATATTGAGAAAAGGCTCGCTGAGGTTGAGGCTGCCGGAGCCACTCTCATTGACAAGACACCACGTCCGGGAGCTGATGGTATGACTATCGCATTCCTTCACCCGAAATCAACAGCGGGTGTACTTACTGAGTTCTGTGAGAAGAAGTAATTGAACCATAAACATATAGAAAAATGAGTCAAGCAGATAAGATTAAAAACCTACAGGAGTTACGTGAGAAAGCGAAACTTGGTGGAGGTCAAAAAAGAATTGATTCCCAACACAGCAAAGGGAAATATACCGCACGTGAGCGTATAGATATGCTTCTTGATGAGGGTAGCTTTGAGGAGTTGGATATGTTTGTAACACATCGTTGCGTAAACTTTGGTATGGACAAGGAACACTTCCTTGGTGACGGTGTTGTAGTAGGACAAGGTACAATCAACGGTCGTCTAGTCTTTGTTTTCGCACAGGACTTTACGGTATATGGAGGTGCTCTTTCAGAGACTATGTCTCAAAAGATATGCCACGTTATGGATTTGGCTATGAAGATGGGTGCGCCAATCATTGGCATTAATGATTCAGGTGGTGCTCGTATTCAGGAGGGTCCTAACGCCCTTGCCGGGTATGCTGAGATTTTTGAGCGTAACATTCTTGCATCAGGTGTTGTTCCTCAGATTTCAATGATTTACGGCCCTTGTGCCGGTGGTGCTGTATATTCTCCTGCTCTTACAGACTTCATTCTTATGACAGAGCAGAACAGTTATATGTTCATCACAGGTCCTAAGGTTGTAAAGTCTGTTACAGGTGAGGATGTTACCGTTGACCAACTTGGTGGTGCCGGAGTTCACTCCACAAAATCAGGTGTCACACACTTTGCTTGTGCTGATGAACAGGACGGTGTTGATACAATAAAGAAACTTCTCTCATTCATTCCTCAGAATAATATGGAGAATGTTCCTGATGTAGTTTGCACAGACCCTGTGGACCGTATAGATGAGGCTTTAAAGGATATTATTCCAGATAATCCTAACAAGCCGTATGATATGAAGGATATTATCTACAGCATAGTTGATAACGGTGATATTCTTGAAATCCAACCAAACTACGCTAAAAACATTATTTGTTGTTTCGCTCGTTTCAACGGCAAATCAACAGGTATCATAGCAAATCAGCCTGCGTACCTTGCCGGTGTGCTTGACTGTGACGCTTCACGTAAAGCGGCTCGTTTTGTACGCTTCTGTGATGCATTCAATATTCCTATTCTTACTCTTGTTGATGTTCCTGGATTCCTTCCTGGTACAGGTCAGGAGTATGCTGGTATTATTGTTCACGGTGCTAAACTTATGTTTGCGTTTGGTGAGGCTACAGTTCCAAAGGTTACTGTTACAATACGTAAGTCATACGGTGGTTCTCACATAGTTATGAGTTGCAAGCAACTGCGTGGTGATTACAACTACGCATGGCCATCTGCTGAGATTGCGGTAATGGGTGCGTCTGGTGCCATTGAGGTACTTGAGGCTAAGGCTCTTAAGGAGTTTACAGATAAGGATGAGAAGAAGAAATTCATTGAAGAGAAGACCGCTGAGTACAGTGAGGCATTCTCAAATCCTTACAAAGCCGCTTCTATGGGTTACATTGATGATGTTATTGACCCACGTAATACACGTTTCCGTATTATCCGTGCATTTGAGAATCTGCAAACCAAGAAACTCTCAAATCCTCTTAAAAAACACTCTAATATTCCACTGTAATGCCTATAATATTAGCAATAAACTGGACTAACGCACTTATAGTAACACTTTTGGGCTTCTTTCTTGTGTTTTGCCTTTTAGTGTTGCTTGTGTTTGTCCTTAAACTCTTTGGAAGGTTGATGACTCCAAAGAAGGTCCGTAAAGAACAATCCTTGGAGAATATGCCCCAAAGTTTGGTTTCTGGTGCCCTAACAGATGAGGAACAGGCTGCGGTTGGTCTTGCCCTTCAGATGTTTTATGATGAGGATTGCAAGGAGTCTGGTAAACTTACTCTTAAGTCAAAACCAACTGCTTGGAATGCCAAAATTTATGGTATAAACAATTTAGATAAGTAATTTTATGAAGGAATTTAAATTTAAGATAGATGGCAAAACCTATTCTGTTACCATTGATGAGGTATCTAAGGATGTTGCCAATGTAGAGGTTAACGGTAAAAAGATAACTGTTAACATTGAGAAAAAAGAGAAACCGGCATTTGTAGCCACTCCACGTCCAGCCGCTCCATCGGCGGCTCCGGTAGCTTCCGCTCCTGCAGGCAAGACCGTGGCAGGCTCCATTACATCTCCGCTTCCAGGAAGCATTGTTAAGATTATGGTCTCTGTAGGTCAGGCTGTAAAGCGTGGCGACACACTTCTTACAATGGAATCAATGAAGATGGAGAATAATATCAAGGCTGATAAAGATGGTATAGTTAAGGCTATTCACGTTCAACCTGCACAAAGTGTAATGCAGGGAGATTTGCTTCTTGATATGGAATCTGTAGGTGAGGCTGAACCAGCACCTGCACCTAAAGCCACACCAAAGGCCGCTGAGGCTCCGGCACCCAAGGCTCCGGCAGGTGCTTCCACTGTTACATCTCCGCTTCCAGGCAGTATTGTTAAGATATTGGTTAAGGCGGGTGCCTCTGTAAAGCGTGGCGATGTAGTTCTTACAATGGAGTCAATGAAGATGGAGAACAACATTATGGCTGAGCGTGATGGTGTTGTAAAATCCATTTATGTTGAACCAGGAAAGAGTGTAATGCAAGGAGACCCTCTTTTTGACCTTGAGTAATATTTGAAGTTATGAAGAGAATAAAATTTTTATTTGTCGCTTTAACAGCAATGTTGTACCTGCCTCTCTTTGCACAGGGTCAGCAGGCTGAGACACATTCGGTTACTCTGCAACATCCGACTAAAGATACTGAGGTTACTTTGGTAGTGAGGGATTCCGCAAATGAGAACAGGGCGTCATTGGTTGCCGCACCAGGAGTGGAGGAGCAGGTGGAGGAACCTACTCTTGAGATTGGTACAAGTATTACTGATTTCTGTAAGTCAATGGGTGTTGTTAAACTATTTGAGGGTGATGGTTGGAAAAACCTTATTATGATTGCAGTAGGCTGTCTGCTTCTTTATCTTGCAATCGTAAAGAAATATGAGCCGTTGCTGCTTCTGCCAATTGCTTTCGGTATGGTTCTGACAAACCTTCCTGATTCAAATATGTATCACCCTGAGTTATTCGCACTCTCAACTGGAGACCACGTTAACTGGGCACTCTTTAGTGAGGGGGCAGGACTTCTTGACTACTTATATTTAGGTGTTAAGTTGGGTATATACCCTTGTCTTATATTTATGGGCGTTGGTGCTATGACAGACTTTGGTCCGCTTATAGCCAATCCTAAGAGTCTGCTTCTTGGTGCTGCCGCTCAGTTGGGTATTTTTGCCACATATCTTACAACAATAGCACTTGGGTTCTCACCTCAAGAGGCTGCTTCTATAGGTATTATAGGTGGTGCTGATGGCCCTACCGCCATTTTCCTTACTTCAAGGCTGGCACCTCATCTTTTAGGTCCTATCGCTGTTGCCGCATATTCATATATGGCTCTTGTTCCAGTAATACAACCGCCTATTATGAAGGCTCTTACAACAAAGGCTGAGCGTTCAATTGTTATGAAGCAACTTCGCAAGGTATCACAGACAGAGAAGATAGTGTTCCCTATTGTTGTTACCATAATAGTGTCTCTGCTTCTTCCTGATGCCACCCCGCTTATCGGTTGCCTGATGCTTGGAAATTTGATGAAGGAGTCAGGTGTAGTTGAGCGTTTAAGCAAGACTGTGCAAAATGAACTTATGAATATTGTTACAATATTCTTAGGCATAACTGTAGGCTCAACCACTACAGCGGCAAACTTCCTTAATTTGCAGACACTTGAGATACTTTGTGTGGGTGTTATTGCATTCGGACTTGGCTCTGCGGGAGGTGTGCTTCTTGCTAAGTTGATGAATGTGTTTGCTAAAGAGAAGGTTAATCCGCTTATTGGCAGCGCAGGTGTATCTGCCGTACCTATGGCGGCACGTGTCTCTCAAACAGTAGGTCAGGAGGAGAATCCTGGAAACTTCCTGTTAATGCACGCAATGGGTCCTAATGTGGCTGGTGTTATTGGTAGTGCGGTAGCCGCCGGTATCTTGCTCTCAATGCTTGGATAAACAATATTTGTAATATTTAGATGGCGTGGCTTGGTGAAAATCAGGCCACGCTTTTTTTCATTGAAGGGAGATCCATGTTCTAACCCAAAACTCTCCCTCACTAAAGATGAATTTGAGGAGATAACTGCAAAAATCCGTGAAGAAACAAGGTTAAAACCTTACGGTGTTACTACTTTTTTCAGTAGCTAAAAATACATAACTGGCTGAATTTCAGAGGTGACATATTGTATGGTCACTGCTTTTTTCACCCATCCTCTCCATTTTAACACTTTCGTAAACGATATATATATATATTTGCATCCTGTTTCATTTACACGGTAACAGAGTGGCATAATGGCAAATAATAAAGAACATCTTAATTTTCATATAAGAGGAATTCTCCTATTTCTTCTGTCGTTTACATCTGTCTGTACATTGACAGCCGACGGGGATTACAAACTGAAAATCCTCAGGGTAAACACAGAGAATTTCCCCGATGCCGCTTTTGTGGAGTTTACCATGACTGATGCTAGCGGAAACTTTGTGCCAAATCTTCAATTGTCTGATTTTGAACTATGGGATAATAGTGCCAAGATGTACGGTTGCCGAAAACTGATCCAAGATATGTCAGAGGTTAAGCTTCCGATAGATGTGGTGTTTTTGGTGGATAATAGTAATAGTATGAAAGAACCACAAGAAAAAGTGAATGCTGCAATTCCAATCTTTTTAGACGGTTTAAAGGAAAAGGGTGATGTAAGGGTTGGACTGGTTCGTTTTGGTCATGCAGGGCAGTGGAGCCTTTGCCCTGAATATGGTTTAATGGAAACTTATGGTCAGAAGTTTTTCTTACCATTGCAGACAAAAGAGGATGTCGAATTATTTGGGACAATTTGGGCGAGGAATACTATTGATGGTGGTAGTGAACCATATTATGAAGTTTTGAATTGGGTTGCAGGAAAGGATTTTGGTTATAGAAAAAACGCATTAAAGGTGATAGTGTTACTTGGTGATGAGGATATTGTTTCTCATGGTAATGATAAGGCATGTAACGGAACTGCCACTTATGATGATGATACAGCCATTAAATCATTACTTACACAGGCTGATGTTTCAAGTACGTTGAATCGTTACGGTTTTCAGACGTTTATAATTCAAAGGACTATATATCATCGTGATTTTGAAATGATTACGCAAGCAACCAGTGGAGGTCTTGGAGATGTGGAATCTGCAGATTATAGTAACATACTTACTCTGATAAGCAACAAGATAAAAGGTCGCTATATTATGCGTTTCTGTACAGACAGCGCGCAGGCAGGTGCGTATTGTAATGAGGAGGAGCGTATTATAACTGTTGAGTATAAGGGAGATGAAGCGTCAAGCGGAAGCAGCCGTTACCGTGTGACAAGGTCGGCAAGCATATTACGTAGCCCGGCAACCAGGGAACTTGACAATGCCCGAGTGGATGCAGGTAAGCCAATTACGTTAGAGATAGACGTGGTACCTAACGGTAGCACCGTAGATAACGTAAGCCTCATGTACAAAGCTGCGGCAGATGCGGATTTTGAAAGCATCACACTTAGCGGGTCCATGGGAGTGGTACGTGGCGACACCGTGCGTTATACGTTCACAATTCCCGCAGATGCGGTATCTGCCCCATACATACAGTACTATGTGGAGGCTGACACCTACCGTATGTATGACGGAGTGTCAGGCCAGCAGATAAAGGTGAGCTCCCCGCCATACTATAGGAATGATTTTTCATGGAACATAGCTGTAAAACCGTACAGGGTTCCAATGATAGAAAAGATTGATGAAATGCCGGCGTACCCGTGCAGCGTTATGGAGATAAAAGCCTATACGGACGGAATGGAGCCATACACCGTGGCACTACATTACCGCATGTTCGGCACACCTGGAGAGTTCCAGGAGACTGCCATGTCACCAAGCGCGGTAAGCGGTGTGTATGTTGGCGCAATACCCAAACAGGCCTTTGTTGACAATGGTGTGGAGTACTACGTTACGGCACGCAGCGGGGCTGGTGTTACAGGCAGGTACGGCAGCTCGGAAAGACCTCTGTTTGTGCAGACAAACCCCACAGGCGCCACATCAAGAAGAAAGCCTATGGAAATAGTGTTTGGCAGCCGGGAAAGTGTTATGATAGGCTGTGAAAGCCTTGCAGATGGTGACACTATAGCGGCGTACTACACATCGGAATGTGATGGATACTCCACTGAATACCTGATGTCAAAGAGTGCTTGGAACGCCACCTCACAGAATATGCGTCTTACCGTGTATGGAGAGAGCGGTGCTGGCCGCAAAGACGGTTATGCGGAGGGCGACAGCATAATGCTGAGACTTTTTAAGGGAGGTAAGGATTATGAGTTAATAGGGCACGATGTAAGATACTCGTCAACTGTTGGCAGGATTTTCTTTGGCGGTGTGACAATAGGCAGGCAGACACCCGCAGTAGAGATATGGGACGGAGGCTTGAATGTTACAGAGAGCGGAGAGGTTGACTTTGGCGTTTGCGAGAGCGCAACAGAACGTACCGTAACAGTGAAAAACACGGGTTGCGAGAAACTGCTTATACTTAAATCAGAGCTTGATAGTGACTTTTTTGCCTTAGAGACTGAGGCGGACAGTATAATAGTTGAACCGGGTGGCAGTTTTCCGCTGAGAGTGACGTACGTCCCGTTTGATGATTGCACAGACACCCTGCACCTGCACACAAACACAGACGAACACAGCCACCAAGTGACTCTTACCGGCAGGTCTAAGACTCATTCAGCCTGTCTTGGCATAAATGTACTACAGACAGCTACTGAAAACGGGGCGGAGATAACCCTTAGACTATTTCCAAGGCAGACGGTAGATGCTGACATTTCACTACGGTCCAAGTGCTCCAAATACGCGGAATGGAGTGTGAAGATGAGTTTTCTGCCTGGAGAGTCAGTCCTGAACCTTGGAAACCGCATGAATGGAGACTATAAAATATCAGTTTACACAACAGACGGGCTATGTGAGTACCCGTTACAGATAAAAAGATGAAGAAGAAGGTTTTTCTAATGTGTTTCATCTCCGTAATGGCTTTGACGGCGGAGGCGAGAACAAGTATAAAGATATACTTGACAGACAAGTCGCCTGTGGAGTACTATACGGCGGAGATAGACAGCTTGAGTATGATAGAACCAGTACCTACAGAGGTGAAAGATATAGAAGGAAGACGGTACAAGGTGGAGAGGGTAGGTAAAGACTATTGGATGTTCCAGGACCTGCTTACCGCATGTTATGACACCTTAAGCCCTTTAAGGGATATGTGTTTACAGCAAAGTGCAGACTCCACGTATGGCCCGTACACAACAGCAGTGTCAGGAGGCAGGTTATACAACTGGAGCGGTGCAGTGGGAATGCAGACAAAGGAAGAGGCGTTAAGCCAAACATCTCCATACATGGAGCGCAGACAGGGTATATGCCCTAATAAGTTCCATTTGCCTTCAAGAGGTGAGATAGAATACCTGTCTGCGTATTTGGGCGGCAATACAGGCTCTTTAACCTTAAGGAAAGAAATGTCCATGTGGGTGTCTGGCCTGCCCCTTTTCAAGGAGGGGAACAACTCAAGCGGGTTTGGTGCAGAAGGTCACGGCTATGCTAAGGGTTTGGAACAAAAAGACCTGGGGTTAGTGACTTCATACTGGAGTTCAGATGCCGTGTCTGCCACAAGCGCATATACCGCATTGCTCAGTGTGACCGGCTCAACAACCTTGGGTAGTGAGAACAAGGAGCTTGGGCGTAGTGTGCGCTGTGTGTGGAATGGTCAGACAGACCGTGACTGGCTCTATGTGTATAAGAAGAATGACCCAGAACACAAGGTTGACCGTTACAAGACAGAGAAGATAACGCGGATAATAGTGTATGACGACATTAGTGAAGGATACGTGAGTGATACTGAGGGTAACAGCTACAGGACAAAACGTTATGGCACAACCAATTGGACTCTTGACAATATCAGGACAACAGCAGGGCATCAGTACAATACACTAACTCCGCAGTTTAGCCCGTACTACACGGATAAGAGCGCCTGTGACGGAGGCGAGGCTGTGCGCTATTACTCCGCATCGGCGGCAATGGGGGTGACAAGGGAAGAGTTTGCAACCACGTATGACAAGCAGGATTTGGTAAGGGTTGACATACCTGTAAAGGGGATATGCCCTGACGGGTGGAGACTTCCGCTAAGAGCCGATTTTGAAATACTCAAACCGTACGTTGAGAGGGGAGAGTTTGGTATTTCCAAGGTGTCAGGGGCATATTTTGACGGCAAGGGTTTTTCTCAGGGTGCGGAGTCAATGCTCTGGGTCTCTGACTTTACATTTGGATATAAGGTTACAGCTGGTGGCAATCAGTATTTTTTAAGGGGGATCCCGCATATAGACTACATAAACGGGTATGAGGGCAGGATAGAGTATGTTGAGACGCTTGAAAACATACCGGCTCTGCCATGCAGGTGCGTTCAGGATATGCAGGAGCCGTTTATGGATTGCTATAACAGGACTGAGCCTTCTGCGGATGGCAGTTACGGAATATGGGAGAATAACTTTCCGCAGATATATTTTGAGGCTGATGATAACGGATCAAACTCAATTCGTGTACAAGTTGGCGGAAGCGGCTATTATGATACAATTTCGTTTAGATAAATGAGAGGGTTGGTTAAATATGTTGCCGTGTGTGCGGCTTTGATGTCTGTCCCGGTCTGTTCAAATGCAGATAAGGGCGGGGTGACAGGCTCTGTATATACAGCCGGTGTGAATGCGGTCCCATACAGTGTAAGGGTAGGTGACATTACAAGTTCCGGAGTAAGCGTTGTGGGGGTGGCTCGCAGAGGGGAGGTGTGTGATATGCTGTTATGCACCCTTAGGTCTGACACCGCATACAGTGCGGTGAACACTGATTGGATGGGGACGCTTTCTGCAAAATATCCGTATGCGGAGACGGACAACGGAGCGGACTCCCTTGTCATATACACCTACACAATGGGAGTGCAGGAGACGGACGATGAAAAACTTAACAGCCGCCTTATATTGGGCAACACCCTTACAGACGGGTTCCGTGGCAAGTTCGCCATTGCGCCAAGTGACAGGGAACCGTTTGTGGAGTACTCACTATATGGCAGAAAACTGGGTATGTCTGAACGCCGCAGGCTTGAGAGCCACTACGCCATCAAATACGGCATAACGCTTGACCAGAAGATGCCGAGTGACTATACTTCATCAGACGGGACTGTGGTATGGAGCGGAACAGCCAACAGGGATTTCAGGTATGATGTGGCGGGAATATGCAATGACAAGGCATCCGAACTTGACCATAGGAAAGCAAGCGGTATAAGCACAAACCATACGCCTGAGATAAGCATAAAAGAGGGTCTTATGGACGGAATGTACCTGATGTGGAGCCACAACGGTGCATCCGCACTGTTTGGGGAGAGAAGCGAGACAGGTGAGCGTAGAATGGAACGAGAGTGGATAACAAGTGTTACCGGCAACTGGGGCGGTGTGACTGTCAGTGTAGGGTTCAGAATAGGCGGGACGTCAGGGCTTCCCACCCTCAAAGAGGGAGAGACATACAGCCTCAGGGTGTATAATGCAGAAGATGAGAAAGCGGAGCTGGTTGCGGCTCAATACCAGTGCAGCTACGTTGGCAAGGATGAAATAGTATTTGAGAATGTGAACCTCTCAACAGACCGCACAAGATTCACCGTTGTGGCGACTGAACTTAGTGTTAATGAGGAGAAGAATCCCATACAATACGTAAGGGTGTACCCTACGCCCACCCAAGACGGGGTGATTCATCTGGAGATAGGTTTATATGAGGAAGGGGATGCCAATATCATAATTTATAACTCAATAGAGCAGACCCTTGCCACAGGGACGCTCAGCGGAAGTGCCTATTACGGCTATGACGGCTTTCTGCCAGTGCAGGGGACATACGTGATTGTTGTCACATCGGGCGACGGCAAGTCAGTTAACAAGGTTATCAGAAGATGAGAAAGAGCGGATTAAATATCTTATTGTCTGTCGCATTGGTTGCTGTATCATGCAATCGGTGTGTAGAGGAGAGTTCCGGCTCATCTACAGAACTACAGGTTTCTGTGGAGAACATGGAGGAGCAGACACAAGACAGTGTCGGAGTGGAAAATAAGGATACATGCAAGACCGCAAGCAAGGTGTTCAAGGCAGGGGAGCGGGACTCCCTGTTTTGTGGGGGAGCTGCACTGTACGTGCCCAGGGGCAGCATGAATGAGAGCAAGGAGATAACAATAACTCCGCTTGCCAAAGAGCATCTGCCCCGCGTGCCAGCATCGGTTGTTAATGTGACAAAAGGCTGTGAGGGTTTCAGGTTTCTGCCTCACGGAGAGCATTTTATAAACGGCGATGCCATAATGGCAATACCGTATGACACGCTCAAAATCCCGCAGGGTTACACTGTAAATGATATTCGCACGTACTACTACAGCGAGAGCCTTAAACGTTGGGAGGAATTGAAAAGTGAAAAAGTAGATACAAAACATCAGCTGGCATACGCATCCACATCTCATTTCACTGATGTGATAAACGGCATTCTGAAAGTGCCTGAATCGCCAGAGACAGGAGGTCTGACCCCTACATACATAAGTGATTTCAAGAGGGTTGACCCACTTTCTGGCATGAGCATTATGGAGGCTCCTGTCCCATCCGCTACCGGAGATGCGAACCTTGCCTACCGTTTCCGCCTGCCGGCAGGACGTGCCGGCATGACCCCTGACATATCACTTTGTTACAGCAGCGGCACGGGGTCAGGCTGGGTTGGTTACGGATTCTCCATACCTATGGAGAAAATAGAGATAGACACACGTTGGGGAACTCCGCAGTTTAATGAAGAGTATGAGACGGAGTGCTATATGTATCGTGGAATGCAGTTCACAAAGAAGGCCCATAACCATATAGTTATAGACTCAACCCAGATAAGGCGTAAAGGCGGAGATGTGAGTTTCCATCTGCGTGTGGATGATGAGTTTCTTAAGATAGTGCGCCATGGCTCCACGCCAAGGGACTACAGCTGGACCGTTACAGACAAGAGCGGCACAGAGAAGACCTTTACCGGTTTTGACGGAGAAATGGCGGAGGTTAATTCAAAGAGCCATGGCGGAGACTCAAACCAAATAGAGTGGGTGCTGACAAAAGTCAAGGACCGTAACGGCAACACCATTGAATACAGTTACCAAAGTGTTACAGGAACGTTATACCCAAGCGTGGTAAGATATACAGGGCATGAAGGCAATGGAGACAATGGGGCGTATGAAGTCAGGTTCATATATCCTACACATAAAATTATTGTGAAGGATATGGTCAGGCAAAAGATAGGATATACTAGTGACCATATAAGGAAGGACGCTAAGGTTAACCGCCGTCTTGGTGTTGGGCAGGGGGATTATATAAAGCTTGACTCAGTAGCGGTTCTTAAGAACGGCAATACGGTAAGAAGCTACGGCCTGAAGTATATCACTAGTGTATTCTCAAAGACCCTGCTCAAATCAGTGACGGAGTATGACAGTGAAGGTGAACAGTTCTACTCGCATAGTTTTGACTACTTCAATGAAGTTTCTGACGGGAAACTCTTCCATGAAGCGGAGCCGTGGAATTCAGCAAGTATGGGATTCGTTAATGGTCAGTTCTTTAATGTGGTAAAGGATGGCTTTAGTGATGAACTTACAATGCTTGGCGGTGCCAGTTCACAGGGTTTTTCAGCGGGTGGCGGCGTGCACGTAGGAGTGGGATTCGGCCCGTTCTTGCAAGTGTATTCAGGTGTATCGTACCAATATTGCGAGAGTGAGAGTAACGGCCAGGTCACGCTAAGTGACATAAACGGAGACGGGCTTCCCGATGTGGTCTATGCCAGAAAAGACACATTGCGTTACCGTCCAAACCTTGGATTGCCGGAGGCGGGTGACACAGGCGATATGCGTTTTGGGGATGAGAGGAATATAAAGGGTATGAATAAATACTCCAAAGGTAAGAGCGAGACGCACACACTGCTTGTAGATGCGGGAGCTCAGCTGTTTTTCATTAGCGGTAATGTTTGCTACAGCCATAACTGGCAGAGCAGCAGGAACACCATATACCTGCAAGACTTTAATGCGGACGGGCTTATAGACATAGCATATAACGGCAAGGTTATGTTTAATCACATAGATGACAGCGGTGACCCTGTGTTTACCCTGTCGAGCGTCCCCACCCCGTGCCCGATATTAGGACATAGCGTGCCAATTGATGACTCCTTTATGATTGATGTTGAGAGTGAGGCTGACAAACTTAGGGAACGTTTCCCGCTGCATGATGTTGTGCGCGTATGGCGTGCGCCATATACGGGCAAAGTCAGGATAGAGAATTCTACGGTAAAAGTGTCAGACCAGAGTGTTGACGGTGTAACCGCATCCATACAAATGAGGGGGGAGAGCCCTATGTGGCGTAAGGATATAAAGCCGGGTGCGTCTGAGAACACGGGCCGACATACCGTGCAGGTGAGTGAAGGTGACCGTATCTACTTCCGTGTGCAGGCAATGGACGATGCAGTAGGCGACGATGTGGAGTGGTCACCTGAGATAGAGTACACCAACATACAGTCTGGTGTGACGGATAGCGAGAACGGGACTCTAAAGAGATACTCTGCAAGCAGGGAGTTCCTGTTCTGCGGAGTTCCTGACGTCCCGCTACATAAGACAGGAACCATACATATAAGCGCACCTTTCAGCAAGGGAGACCTCACAGATAACATTGCATTGGTGGTCCGTAAGAACATGGTATTGACAGATAATGGTGATACAGTTGTAATAAGGGCGGTAATGGAGCGCCGACATCTTAACGCCCACGATATTCACAATAACGAGCCGATGGATATCTACTATACGGTAGAAGACATTGACGTAAAAGGAAACGCATACCTGAGCTTCACAGTTGAGTGCGCAAGCCAGATAAACTGGGAGAATATACGTTGGAGGCCTGTAGTCACTTACAGCGGGGAGCCAGAGCCGTTTATGTATGTAGCCCCCAAATACACCATGTACAACAAGCATGTAGTGGTGGCTGACGGTGTTAAATTCTCTGGTGGCGCCCTGGTGAAACCAGCATTATGGTGTACGCCCGCTGATGAGGACAAGGCAAAAAATGACACCTTAAAGGTGAACTTCAGCCTGAAGGATGCGGACGGGAACATATACTACAGCGGCCCGTACATTGCTGATATGGAGATACCAATAAATGTAAGCCATACAACAACCATATATGGCTCTTTCCATGCTAATATGGAGATGAATCCGGGAACGGCTGTATTCATAATGAACGGCAGTGCCCATAACGCCTCAGTCTATTGCGCATACAATGATGAGAGTATGGGTCACCTGTATAAAGGCTGGGGCCAATTTGCATATAATGGTGAGGCGGAGAAGATGGAATCCCCAATTGTGGAGGCCGACCTTGCAATGAGGACTGCGGAGTATAAGGATATGGCAGACAGTTTTGACAAAAAAACAAAGCCTGAGGACATTAAAATTGAAAACATAGATGCAGACAAACTAAAATCTTTGCCAACGGTAAATGACCAGACTTTCTACATAATGAGCCTTGTGCCCAAAGATGAGCGGTATGAGAGCGTGGCAAAGGATTCCCATGTGTCCGCCACTGGAATAGCCCCGTCACGTATGGGTAAGCAGAGCATAGAGGTGGAAGAACCGTCATATCCACAGACTCCGTCAGATGCGTCACATCCGTCAGAAGAGACCGCATGCCCGTTCATCTGTCTCAGTGGAGAGGGAGACGGCGTAGCAGGCTCCGTTGGTGCTATCGCATCAATAGGGGGAGGAAATACAAAGACCAATTCATTTACAGATCAGTTTTTGGCAGACATTAACGGTGACGGCTACCCGGACTGGGTTAGCCGTAGTAACAACACCATTAAGACACAGTTTACCCAGGCAGACGGACGTTTGAGTGAACGCAAGGCGGAGTATGACTTTGTTCCGTCAAGCAGTGTGTCAACTGCAACTAATTTGAGTACTGGTGTTTCTATTTCGTCCACTACGCCAGTTCTTGGCGCTGCCATAGGCAGAAAGGATTCATGGAGCAGTTTTCACGCACAGAAAACGTCAGCAGAGAATGAGAAGTCATCCATGTCGCTTGGCATAGACGGTAATTTTGGGAAGAATGAGTTGGAATCTAGTAGTGAGTTTATAGACGTTAACGGAGACGGGCTGCCAGACCTGCTTTATAGCAATGGCAGCGTACGTTATAACATGGGAGACAATACATTTTCCGATATGGCAAACTACGTTGACGGTCTTCATGTGTACATTGATAAGGGAAAAACGGCCGGAGCTGGAGTTGGTGTAAATGTGAGCATCTGCGGGCGAGCCTGTGCCGGTGGCGGAGCCAGCGGCTCACGTACAGAGAGTGAAACCGCTGCCACTTGGCGTGACATGAACGGTGACGGATTGCCAGATGTTGTGGTACAGGAAGGCGGAACCACTTTGGTAGCATTTAATACAGGAACTACCATAGAGACAGATGGTGCAAGTAATATTAATATGCCATCCAGTTCAAGCGTTAGCGTTTCAGGCGGTGTGTCTGCAAATGTGGCAGTGTCTATACCGGCGTGGTTTGTCACAATCACTCCAAGCGTCACAAGCAGTTACTCTGGCAGCGTCAGCCGCACCCACACAATGATAACAGATATAGACGGTGACGGCTACCCTGATATAGTGAGTCATGAATCCCCAACATCCATAAGCGTCCACCGCTCCAAGATAGGCAACACCAACCTTCTACATCGCGTAAATTTGCCGACGGGAGCACAGATAGAGCTGAACTACAAACCGTCAAAGCACAGTTACGGTATGCCTATGGGTGGCAGGGTCTTGTCAATTGTGGAGATAAAAGGCGGTGACATAAAGGATAGCATAACCTACAGCGGAGGCTTCTATAACCGCTGTGAGCGTACCTTCTGCGGTTATGACACCGTGAGCGTGAGCAGTCTTGACACAAAGAACAACAATGCGGTGTACCGTACTGTTAAGACCGCCTACATGAACCATTCATTTTACACCAGAGGTCTTCCATCAGAACGTGCAGTATATAACGCAGACGGTAAAAAACTCTCATCAACAGCCTATACCTACACCTTAAAGGGTGATTCCGTATATATGGGAGCTGGTATATTCCCGGCACTCACCCGTGAGGTTACAACCCTGTACGGTGATGAGGAAAACCTTGTAAAGACCAAGGAATACGGTTATGATGACATAGGCAACATGACAAGCTACAGCGTTGACGGAGACCTAACCGCCACCATAACCTACCACAGCGGTGGCGCAGTGCGCAACGTTCCTGAGAAGATAACCGTGGGTAGCCTTGCCGAGCGCAGCAGTGAGACAGACGAGCGTGGAAACATAACCAAGATAACCGTGTCAACAGGCGATGCCGACGCGGAGTATGATATGGAGTATGACACCTACGGCAATATGGTCAAACTAACCAAACCAGCTGACGAGAACGGGGAGCGTGCATGGGTCAAGACCGAGTATGACAGCGAGCAGCACACCCTTCCTGTAAAGGTGTCTGACTGCTACGGAGGCAAGACAGAGACCACCTACCATACCCTTTTTGACTGCGTGAAGAGCATTGTTACCGCAAACTCCGATGCAGTTGACTACACATACGACAGCCGAGGCAGGGTGGAGAGCGTAATCACACGCAAAGACAAGGAAGACGGTAGAGGCTACACCCTGCGCTTTGAGTACAATACAAATGCAGACCCAAAAAACGCTGTGACCTACCACAACACCCAGGACGGAGAGTTTGCAGTGCACACCTACATAGACAAAGTTGGCAGACCCCTTAGCACGGTAAGGCCGTCGGCAATATATGACGGCGGAGGCGTGTCAATCAAGAATGTGACATCTGGTATGGGAGAATATGACGCCATGGGTCGCAGAGTCACAGAGTACAAGCCCACCACTGACAGCGGCAGTAAGGATATGGCAAGCCACACGGAGTATGACGAGTTGGACCGCATACTCTCAGTAACCATGCCAAACGGAGCCAAGACCACTTACGCCTACAGCGTGGTTGCGGATGACGTTACAGGCAAGACCATGCTCAGCACCACCGTAACAGACCCTAACGGCAACAAGACAGTCCAGCTTAGTGATGACCGCGGCAGGAGGGTTGCAACCGTAAAATACAATAACGGTGAGCAGATACGTACCACAACAGAGTATGACGCCCTTGACCGTCCCGTAAAGGTAGCCCATCCTAATGGAGCCGAGAGCAGCTACACCTACAACAAGGCAGGCAACCTTATAGGCCGCACCACTCCAGACGGCGGTACAGAGCGTATGACCTACACCCCAATGGGGCAGCTGAAGAGCCGCCTTACCGCTACAGGGGAGAGGGTGGAGTTCATGTATGACAGAGAACGCCTTACAAAAATAAAGTATCCAGACAACCCACATGACAGTGTGACCTACATATACGCAGACTCAACCGCCATAGACCGCCAGATAGCAAGGCTCATAGAGGTGCGTGACCTGTCAGGCATAGAGAGCTACACATACGGCGACATGGGTAATGTAGTCAAGACCGTACGAACTATAGACATAGATACCCTACGCCGCCTTAGCCACACCTACGTGTACGGGGCGGAGTATGACAGCTGGGGCAGAGTGCGTACCATGACCTATCCTGACGGCGAGGAGGTCTATTACTACTATTACCCCACAGGCGAGCTGAAGAGCATAATAGGCGAGAACCGCAGCCGTGAGGACATCTACCTAAAGGAGACAGGGTACACCATATACGGTGAGACTGCCTACCGCAAGATGGGCAACGGCAGCGAGCACGTCTATACCTTTGACGAGAATGAGCGCCTTGAGACCTCAACCCTCAACTTCAAAAACGAGACACTTGCTGACAACACCTACACGTATGACAATGCGGACAACATAACAGACATAGCCCATAAGGGTGGCGGCAGGTACCTTCAGCACTACACGTATGATGATATGAACCGCCTTGTAAAGGCCACCGGCGTTGACAACACCGCTGTTGGGGACACCCCCTACAGCCACTACTCTCTGAGCGTGGCGTACAATGCGATGTCAAGCCCCGTGAAAATGGAGAAGGACATTAACGGAACATTCAGCAAAAATGATTACCTTTACGCAGAAAACCAGCCCAACGCCCCGGTGCAGGTGGGAGGCGTAAGCTACACCTACAGCGCGTCAGGCAACCCGCTTACCATAACAGGAGCGGGTGTTGACAGATCTTTGACATGGGACGCTGAGAACCGCCTGCGTATGATAGAAGACAATGAGAGCGGCACACTGCATCTCTACACCTACAATCATGCGGGAGAACGTGCCCTGAAACGCTTTGGCACAGCGCAGACCATGGCTGTAAATGGCAGGAATGTTGCAACCCTAATAGACACGGGAGAAAGTTACTCAGCGTACGTAAGCCCTTACTTTGTAGAGAACAACAACCGCTACACCAAGCACTACTATGCCGGAACAATGAGATTGGCAAGCAAGATAGGAGGGGCGGTGTACAAAGGAGTAGAAGGAGAACAGGCAGGAGGAGGTAATTCAGAGCAAGAACCATCAGAGAATGCCGCCGAGCCTCCCGCCGAGTTAAATCCTGGAGATACGTATATGGCAGGAACAGACGAGCCAGACTTGTATTTCTACCACACAGACCACTTAGGTTCAACAACATACATCACAGACCGTAAGGAAGTAGCCCAGTATGTAGCCTACACCCCGTACGGCGAGACGTTCAAGGAGTACAGGAACGTAACCCCATACAAGTTCAACGGCAAGGAATTAGACCAAGAGACAGGCTACTACTATTACGGAGCAAGATACTATGACCCGCAGACGGCATTGTGGTTTGGAGTGGACCCGCTGGCGCACAAATACCCAATGAACTCACCGTATGTGTATTGCAATGCCAATCCAGTGAGGTACGTGGATCCAGACGGAAATAATCCATTAGATCCGCGAACGGGAAAAGAATATAGTTTTGGCTTATTTGGATTGTATAAGGCGGCAGTTTACCAACATAAAAACGTTGCTAAATCAGATAGAATATTAGATAAATCATTATATAATCGTGTTAATAGACTAATTTTAGGAGATCGTGCATTCAATAAGCCTGATGGTTTGTGGGACGGTGCGAACTATAATCAAAGGAAAAGTAATTTAAAATCCTTATCAGATGGAGCTTATAAGGTTTTATCTGAAATATTTAAGGATAATGATTATATAAGTTCTTCATATGGATCTCCCAATGACAGAGAATGGAGGAAAGCCGCAAAAACAGGTTCATATGAT
>JAZLIE010000022.1:0-3525 GCA_045617165.1 Candidatus Enterocola sp.
CTGAAGTGTTGCCGTATATCCGCCTTTTGCATTGAGCACGCTGTATGAAACGCTTCCGTCTTTAGCACCAAAACACGTTATGTCACTTTTCCCTACATTTGCAATTTCAAGAGCGGGTGGTGCCGCCGGCATCGTAACAACCGCACGGTGACGGGGTGCTCCTGCGTAATACTCATGAAAGTTTCCATTAGTATCAGTCCACCCGCCACTTACCTTAACTGTGTATGTGTCTGGTAAAATATCATTAAATACAGTTACTGTACTCACATTTGTAGTATCACATATTGGTTTTTCACCATTCAAAGCATTATCCTTTTTTACAATCAAATTGATATTATCTGAAGAAGCAACCTCTTTGGATAGTTTAACAATCAATTTCCCTTTGTCTCCAGCACATTTAGGCTCCACAACCTCAACATCTATACCTGGAGCGGATAATACTGGTTCCAACGTAATTGAACCTTCTGATTTTTTACACACAACAGATTCATCCATATTAATATATATCTTATCTCCATCAACAATCATCTGTTTAAATTTTTCCTCAGAGAACAAATCATATCCGTCAAAAGACAAAAATGGAGCGAAATAATCATCGCCATACAGCATAAAGGCAGTCAAACTCTTGAATGGTGATTTTTGTTTGTTATGTGTTACTGAGAACTGTGGTTTATATATTCTCTCAGGAAAACCAGGCGTCATCTCAAAATAAACTTCATCCTCTGATGGAAAATTCATTGTAACACTAGAATCAGAATTCAACTTATATTGCCAATCACTATCGAATGCGTACATTAAAATTCTATTGGGAATTACTGTGAGTACACTCTTAAATGTGCATTTTATTCTTGCTCCATCATAATTATATTGGAAGGCACTCTTACAGTTATACCCTAAACTTTGGAGCTCAATATCGTTTATTTTCCTTTCATAAGTGAAGGCATTTATCTCAATTGGAGTGCCAACCTTAAAAACGAAAGTTGATTGATTGTTCACAGATTCATTACTCAACTCTCTGCAACTACTACTTATTTCAAATGCTCCATAATACGACCGAGTCAGATTTATTACATTACCCTCTTTTAAATAATGATTATCTACTGTTGCACTAACAGACGGAAATGACCTTGATGACTGATTAAATGTAGATGATTGTTGGATAATAACACCCATAAATGTTTGATTTAAATTATATTTAAAAATGTTTGACTTTGAATTGTGAGATATACATCCACCATTATATTCCTCAACATATTCAGTGTCAAACTTTATTACATACTCCCCAAACGGAATATCCACATCATCTGAAAAAGAACTCTCCATTGCACAGCATCCAATAGGAATGACACACATTGCAATTATGAACAATACAATATACAATTTAATGTTGCTCTTTATGTTTTTTAAGTTTCTCATTATTTTCCAGCTTCAATTACGTTCACTAACTCGTTAATATTAACTGTTAAGTCAGGCGAACCATTCTTGTATTTCTCGTAAATATTATGAGAAAGGATTAAATCACACTTTTGCGGTTCTGGAACCCAATCCACTAAAACAACTTCTAAATATTCCAAATTATCACACTCACTTAAATCAATTTTCCGAATCCCGTGACAGTTAGATAATGTCACATTTTTAACGTTTTTTGCATTTGACATGTTTAATTCTTTAATCGAGAATTTTTCTACCGATAGAGATGTTAACAATGGCATATCAAGTTTTTCAAAACCATATATTGTAGGACAAGTGGAAGAATTGGATGTTAACGCAATACCTTCTATTACTGATTCAGATGAAAAAATCAATCTTATATGATTAGCCGTACTATTGCAATTAATATAGTTTAAATTAATGATTCTAAGTGCTTTATTTCGACTAAAATCAACTGGTCTATCATAATAATAGTCATACTCTTCATCATAATAATCGAGATCTATATAAGCATAATAATCAATTTCAGACATAATAACCTTCACATTTTTGAGCAAAGAGGCATCTGCCTGATACCACTTGTCAAGCATCTCTATTTTTGACATTTCATATTTTGACATAATGCCGTCATTGTTCAAGTCAAAACCTTTACTTATGTAATATGAATCCCCTCCTGAAGGCAAGGTTACAAGTACAACCAATGTATCCTTATACACCTTCCCATTATTTTCACAATACAAAGAAACGTATGTGGAGTCACTGCTTAATGAGGTTATTTCACACTGTTCACTGACGGAAAGCACAGACGGGTCACACGGAGTGAATTTAATATTATAATCTACTGGATTCTCTATCTTCTTATAATCCACATATATATCCGGCTTAATTACATCACCCACTTTGCACTTAATCACACGTGGTACAAATACTACCGTATTGTTAACTGGCAAGTATTTCTTTTGTGGTGTGTCCTCCTTCTTCTTCTCACACCCGCACAGCAGCACAGCACCTGCCACTAATAGAATAACTGCTCTTAAAATTGTTTTGCTCATTGTTATTTTTGTTTTTATGTTTTAAATTTGTTCTAATCATTATAAATGACAATATTTTGTCAGTTTCTCTGCGTAAGCAGTTATTATTTGGATGGTAATTGCGTTCTCTTATTATCTTGTTTCTCTTTGTATTTATAGTAGATATAAAATAGGATTTTTATGAGGAAAGGAGGAATGTATAATAGAAATTCAACTAATTCCATAGCATCTCTCATGTGAAGAAGCTCTACAATAAAATAAAATTCAACACAAGAAAAAATAACAATCCATAATACAAAATGTAATATCCTTTTTAAAACTACACACGATATATATTTTATTATAAGAATTGCAATGGCATATATAATCAAAACTTCACCATACCCAAATGCCATATAAATAACCAAAAGAAAAAAATCAAATTCAATTTTCCTATTGAAGTGATAAGCAGGATAATAAGTCAGGAATGCAAAAATATACAATAGAGATACCAACCATGATATTAATGCTACCAAAGTCAACCGCTTAATATTTATTTCATCCATATTACCCAATTTTAAGAATTATTGATTTTCCATCTTCTGATTTAGAGGAAATCATTTTTAAACCATAAGTATCTTTTATATATTTATCCAATAAATTTTGTTGTTCCTTTGAATCTTTATCAAAATTCGCAACTATAGTATAATAAAGGTATACTTTCCAATCTGATTTTTTCACATCTTCTTTCAAATACTTCACAGGTATAATAACTTGCTTTCCATGAGCATTTTCTGGATCTATATTTTCATTCAGGCACATAATTTCAAATGCGAAGATACCATCAAGTCTTGCGTCTTTCAAACCTTTATCTGATGCCCAGGTGACTATATTGTTTATCTTATCACAAACTTCATTTTCATTTGTGCCGCTTATCTTTCCTATCTTGCTTAACAATTGATATAAATGATGGGTGTATAAAGAGAATAAATCCTTTCTTCTTATAATAGCATCAGGGTTTTCTCCAAATGTGCTATCATAACTATGACCTGATGTAAAAGAGCACCAACTATCAATTATTCCT
>JAZLIE010000023.1:0-6305 GCA_045617165.1 Candidatus Enterocola sp.
TGGTGAAGACGGTGTTGGAATAGGGATTGGATTAGGTCTTGGCATTGCATTTGAAACATCTCCAACTTCCTCTACGGCTTCGTTGTCTATGAGTAACAGTGAGATGGGTACTGCTATGGGAATTTTATCGCAAGATACTGGATTAATGAGTTTCTCGGTTGATAAAGACAATCCAAATCGTGATGAAAGAGGTAATGTTATTAGTTTTTCTGGTGTTGTAACATTTTCATGCGACAACAAATCGTTACAATATGATGTCACATGTAAAGCTACTAATGGCGAACCATCAAATCAATGGGAGACACATGCATATACGGCAAATAAACAAAATGAATAATTAAAGTTTATGAAGATAATCTATTGTAACAGAAATAAGAATCCACTAACTTGGTTTTTAGTATTATTCTCTATAATCTATGCTATCATAGGAATATATATGACTGTTGCCATGATGTTGACAGTATTGGATTCAACGAAATTGAATTCATATATAATGTTAATTTTTGTACCTTTAATTTTGTCGCTAATTGTATGGGCTATTGATTTGGTGTTATGGCAGATTATTGGGAAAGAAATTGTTGAAATAACCCCAGAGGACATTACTGTTAGGCACAGAGGTAGAATATTTAAGTACAATAAAATCATTCCGGTTTCTTCAATAAAACGAATTAAGAACGAGAGCAACCAAATTGATATGCTGCGTGATTTTTGGTTTCCTAAAAATCAATCATATATCAAAGTTCTGTATAATTATGATGACTCAATCCGAATAGGTCGTAATCTTACAAAAACGGAGAGTGTGAAGCTTTTAGATGAATTGCAAAAATCATATCCCAATGTACCAATTGACGCAGAAACATCTCCTCATAAGCTTACTCCTAATGAAATCATGTTCATCATTTGGGCTGTTGGAAGTGTGTTCCTTTTTATTCCAGCATGGTTCGTAGTCCCTGTTTGGCAAGAAAAGCATGACAAAGAGAGGATAGAAAAGTATACAAAACGTATAGCATTCATAAGGCATAATTATCAAAAAATGTATTGCTATTCAAATGATTTTGGTAGCAAATGCACTAAAGTTATTTATATGAATGAATCCGACTCGGTATATGAGTCTATTTACATAAAACAGAGCAAGATATATGATTCTTTAATTCATTATTCAAAACCACCCATAACTATCCTGGATGTTATGCCTAGTGGACACTCTGTAAATAATAATACTATAGCAGGAGTAGTTTATTTAGTATCGAATAGAGGTGAAATGTCTCTAGTTTATACAAATATTTGTTTATTTGAACCTGTGTTTGTATTAAGTAGATATTTACATACTAATTTACCCGAATGTGAAATGTCTGATTGTATTTTTGACGATGTAGATAAATTACGTTGGGATGAAACAGATAATTTTATTAGGAATGGTTCGTTGTGGAAACTAGGAATTGTAAAATAAAAAAAACAGAAATGTTTCATTTTTCAAGCACAATGGAAAGGAACTTGACGCAGAGACTGGACTATATTATTACGGAGCAAGGTACTATGACCCAAGTGCGGCATTGTGGCTTGGCGTAGATCCACTTGCAGAGAAATATCCAGATGTGAGTCCGTATGTGTATTGCACAGGCAACCCTGTCAAGTACGTGGATCCGGATGGAAACGCACCGTGGGATAATCATTATATACAGGTAGCCCAATCAGAAGCAAGTAGTACAGGTGAAAAATATTCGCAATGGACAGGTCAGAATGGGTGTGTGTATGCAAGTGTTCAGACAACATCTGTGGTTTCAGACGGATGTGGTGGGATGGCGTTGGAGGCGGCAGGTACAACTGCCGTAGGAACTGCGGTAACTGTTGCTGGAATGCTTAATTCAGCAGATGACATTGGAACCAATGCTAATGGGGAGAGTTTTCTGCAACAACAAAGCGCAACTGAAACAGGAAAAAATATCGTAGGCTACACAAAAAAAGCAATCTCTGTTCTTAATAGTTTTATGGATATTAAAGCTTTGAACAATTCGAATTCTTTAATAGAGAAAGCTAATAGCTGTGTGGATTTAATGAATAATTCAAGTGGTATAATTAAATCTATTGTCGATGAAAACAATTAATCCAAAATTTAAAATCTATAATTGGTACATCATGGTTTATGCTGCGGTTTTTGTAGGACTTGATTGCTGCTATTATTATAAATTTAACCTATACAACATTTATATAACTATTATAATCGGTTTTGCGATATTGTGTATCTTTGCTAATTGGGTGTCTATACTAACGGTGTATGATGATATTATTAAAATCAAATACCCGTTCCGTTTTACAAACAAAGTGATAAATATAGATATTTCTGACATCGAAAGTGTTCGCTACAATGTTATGGCAAGTAAAGCATCCTCTGAATTCATCAAATTTCATTTAAAAAATGGCAAGTTTATCAAAGTGAATTTGCAATCTTTGAAAACTAAATATAGATACCCTATGCTTGTACACATTCAGTCAAAAGGTGTTGTCGTTGAAGTTTCTGGTACAGAGAACAATTCTATTGAAGATTTGCGGCATTAAAATGTTGTGGCATCGGGAAAACAATGGACACGTAACACCTGACAACAACCAGACTGGAGTTGAATTTGATATTGATGCACTTAAGGTGTCGTTTGAGATTGACTGTATTATTGGTGTAAAAGCGGAGATAAATGTGGATGCTATAAAAGGAAAGAATACATTCAAATACATTTTTGAAACCGCATTGGAACTTATTACGAACAAAATTAATAGGCAGGATGACTAAATTTGAAATTTTATTTACCGTCATATTAACGTTGTTGTGTTATTCTCTGTATTTTATATTTAAAAGTTGGATTTATACATCAATTTTAAATACGTTGTTGTTGTGTTTTTATATATTGTTTGTTTTTGGAAAATTACCTAAAATTTTTTATAGGGAAGGAAAAATTCCAACATCAAAAACAGAGATTGTATGTATTTGGGGCGGTATAGCTTTTTTGTTTTGCTGTTGGACAGTTGATTTTTTCCCAATTTATTATAAACAGATAGGCCGTGCTGGATTTGTATGTGCAATATTAACAGTATGTGTTGTTATGCTATCAACATATATGAAAAGAATTTTCGGGGAGTTGCCAAAAGATGTTTTTCTGAAAAATCATCAGTACTATTTAAGAACGGTACTAATTATTTTTACTAATATATATATGGTTCCCGCATGTGCTTATAGTTATCACGCATCATACAACCAAAATGGCAGATTGATTTCCAAAGAGATTCTGGATGGTTTTAATGAATACAAAACAAAATATGTAGATTCATTGTCTTGCTATGTGACACTTGCAATAATCAATGATCCAAGTGACAAGGATATTAAACATTTGGAATATAACATATACTACAAGAAGTACCCTGATGTGATAGAAAAGATTGATACTATTAAAATTGTTAAAAGAGAGAAAAAAAATCATGAAAAAGAGTGAAATTGCAATTATTGTCTGCGTTATAGTGGCTTTGACAGGCCTGTTGTTGAGAATGTTCGGCATTCCAGGAGGTGGAATATTAGGAACAATTTCACTTTTTGGTGCCAGCAGTGTATCTGCATTATCTGTTATCGGGGTTGCTGCAAAAAATAAAACAAAGCCGTATGAGGCTGTAGCCTACACCTCAATGTCAATCGGGTTCATTGCCATTCTGTTTACCATTATGTTTTATCCAGGCTCAAGAATGATGACGTTAATGACTGGGGTGTCTTTTGCTGTTGCATTGATAATGTATGTGGTGTCCCATCCATCGGCTCTTTCCAAGCCTGTGGTTTATGCGGCTGTTGTGTTTTGTATTTCTTGTGTTAATTTTATTCCAGGCTACAAGATATATCAGTTCATCAATATGAATCCTCTAACAAAAAGTCAGGAACAGATAGATGACAACATAAGAGGGATATGTTATGTTGGTATAGATTATTACTACAATGGAATGGACAGTCTGGCGGCTGCACAGTACACAAAGGCACTTGATGCAGCTATCAGATTATGTCCTGATGAACAGTATGATTATTTAGAGGATTTTCTTGAAATACATAATCTCTTGTTGGTTCTAAGACAGGATGTAGATTTAGTCAAGGCTGATTCTGTGGTTAAGAGCGATATTAAACAACGCAGGTTGGAATTGGGCGTAGTTACAGAGTAGCCTTTTGTGTCATAATATATGGGTTAACAGATGCTTTGTTGACTTTACTTTTGTAAGTCCACTTTATAAGTTTTTAACGGCAAAGCCCGCTACTATGACCCAAGTGCGGCGTTGTGGCTTGGCGTAGATCCCCTTGCAGAGAAATATCCAGATGTGAGTCCGTATGTGTATTGCCATGGAAAGGATCAAATGTTAAAACAATAATCAATAATAATATAGAATGATTACTAGAAAAAAAATTATAAATTTCTTGTTTGTGCCATTGTTGTTTGCCAATTGTTCGTGTGCACAAAATTCAAACAAAGAATATGATAATATAATAACCGTCTTGAATGAGACATATAACAAAGATTACAAAACGTTTTTTGAATACTTTCCCGGGGACTTCAAAACATTTATAGACATATACGGTTATGATGATGACACGGATGAGTTAAGCCCACTATATTCTGTTGCTATAGATCACATTGCGTATTTTACGAAACACAGGAAAGAGATTCCGTTTGAAATGTTTTTTGACAAGGTGTTCAACATATCTCAAAACTCATACTGGGAGGCGGATGCTTACTCTTATTTAGTGCATAGTCTTAGAAAGATGTTTGAATCAGATTGTGGTGAAATAAGTAAGTATTTAAATAAGAAAAGTGATGAAGAGTTATGGCAATTCTGGTATTTTATTTTTAACGGCCCTCATTCTGAGCCTACTGCTTATAAAGAAGAATTGTCCATAATTAATAATTGCTTTGACAAGAGACAAACAGACATTATTGATAAAATTTGGGTTAAAATAGAGGAGGAGTGGAGAGACGAATAAAATCAAATAATGCAGGCGTTTTTTGATTTTTGCTCTCGTTTTTGTAACTTTTTTCGCTTCGCTCAAAGAATTTTTGTAGCAGTGAGAGCAGAAACCAAGTTTACTTGGGTTCTGCCGAGTCGCAACAAAAAGGCAGGCGAAGCCTGAACGTTAACTGTCGCTCGGAAGATGCAAAAGCCTGAAGGCTAAGGCACAGTCTTCATAAAAACTTCGTTTTTTTTTGCATCTTCACTCGCTTTTTGTAACTTCGCACAATAAACCAAAAGAGTTATGGAGGCAACGCTTAGGAACTACCCATTAGGGATATACACTTTCAGTGAGATAATTGAAAGGAATCTTTTCTATATAGACAAGACTGGTTATGTATATGACATAGCCAATAAGTACAAGTATGTGTTCCTGAGCCGTCCACGCAGGTTTGGAAAGTCTCTGCTTGTTGATACATTGCAGTGCTATTTTGAGGGCAGAAAGGAGTTGTTTGCTGGATTGAAGGCTGATGAACTTGAGAAGGATTGGGTGAAATACCCTGTGCTTAGGTTTGATATGAGCAAGGTTAAGTGTGAGAGCGAAGCGGATTTAAGGGGTGCTATTGACTACAGACTCAGCCTTTATGAGGATATTTATGGTAGGACTAAAAAGGATATGAAGTTTGGCAACCGTTTGGAGAATATAATTTCACAAGCATATAGTCAGACAGGGCAGAAAGTGGTGATATTAATAGATGAGTATGACTCTCCACTTTTGAACATAATGCACAAAAGGGATTTGTTTGATACATTCCGCTCAGTCCTTAAGGAGTTCTACAGTCCCATAAAGAGTTGTGACGCAATGTTGCGTTTCGGCTTCATAACGGGCATAACCAAATTCTCACAACTAAGCATATTCTCTGAGATAAACAACCTTATGAACATAAGCCGTGAACCAGAGTGGGACGGACTGTGCGGCATAACCAAGGATGAACTGCTTACTCAGTGCAAGCCAGATATTCAGGCTCTTGCAGATTATATGGAAATCAGTTTTGAAGACGCTGTTGCAGGGCTCACAGAACACTATGACGGTTACCACTTCTCTGAAGGTGAGAAGGGTGTTATGACAGATGTGTTTAATCCGTTCAGCGTAATTAAGTGCTTCTCAACCAAACGTTTCGGACTCTATTGGTATGAGACAGGCACGCCTACGTTCCTAATAGAGGAGATGCGAAACTACAAATCAGAGCTTTATGAGATTGATGGTCAGAGCGTAGATGAGAACAGTTTCAACGTGTCGCCAGAGGTTGCGGATACCGCCTTACCTATGCTTTACCAGA
>JAZLIE010000024.1:0-29287 GCA_045617165.1 Candidatus Enterocola sp.
TTAAAACTTCGTTTTAACCATGTTACGTCGTCACTCGGCATAACTTAAGTAAACTTAGTTTTGCACTCGTTCCTAGTAACAGTCAACTATTCACTACCAAACAAACACCTCTCCCGCCATCCACTTATTTTGGGCACGCATAGTTTGCTCAATGATGTCACGCACGCATCCTTGACCCCCGTTGCAGTGAGATATATACTGTACAATCTCCTTAACCTCGTGGGCGGCATCGGCGGGACAGCATGATATGCCGCATTTCTTTAAAACAGGAATGTCTGGCAGGTCGTCGCCTACATATATAATTTCTTCATCTCTGAGATTATGTTTGGCTTTGAAAGCCTCATAATCCACTATCTTGTCGGCTGATTTTGTATATATGTCCGTTATACCGAATATCTTACAACGATTATGCAACATAGAGTTGTCAGCACCCGTTATAACGCCAATAATATAGCCGCTTTTGCGTGCGTATTGCAGAGCGTACCCGTCCTTTACATTAGCGGTGCGTATGGGTCTGCCTTCATTGTCCATTGGCATAGTGGCTGATGAGAGCACACCGTCAACATCAAATAACAATGCCTTTATTTTATGTAAGTTCTCCTTGTAATTCATTGGTGAATCGGTGAATCGGTGAATCGGTGAATCGATAATTGTTAATTGTTAATTGCTAATTGTTAATTCTTTTATTATCGCTTCACTCACTAGTTTATATATCTCTTTGTCTGTGCCGTTAAGCAGGCTCATCTGCATCTCCATAACTTTTTTGTCATTGCGTTTAGCCGGTCCGGTCTGAGCGGCAACGGGTTTCATCGTCTTTATTTTAGCCACTGTCTCATCAATAAGAGGGTAGAGCGTGCTGAATTCAATTCCGTTCAAGGTGAGTAGCCTGTCCGCTATTGCATACATCTCATTTGTGAAGTTGCAGACGAATACAGAGGCTAAATGAATAATCTTGCGTTGTGCCGATGATGCGATAGCGCATTTTGGTGACAATATATTTGCGAATGCTTGTAGTTTATCTAAGCTTTCTTGTGTATTCGCTTCAATAAACAATGGCACTTCATTCCAATCAACGCTTTTAGTCTTTGAGAATGTTTGCATAGGGTAGATTACCCCTATGTTTTGTGCAAACGGCTTTAGAATATTCATATCCACACTTCCCGCAGTGTGTACCACTATGGCGTCACTCGGGAAACTGATACCACTTAAAGCGTCTGAGACAGAGTCATCTTTAACACTGCAAATATAGAGGTCTGCGTCAGAAATTTGGCTCTTGTCAGCAGCGTAAGGGACTCCAACCTTGTCTGCCAAAGCCTTGGCATTCTCCAAAGTCCTGCTGTAGATGCCTGCAATATCAACCCCCGCACTCTTAAGCCTCAGTGCTATATGCGTTGCTACATTACCTGAACCAATGATAAATACTCTCATATCCTTATTTTTTCATAAGGTAGTTTATCAAGGTCATACGGTTTGCGCTCGTCGGCAGGATAGCCTATGCTTATTATGCACTCAACGGCAAAGCCATCGGGGATATTAAGCAGTTTTTTTATGTAATCCTCCGCCATAACGCCCTCTGTCTGAGACTCTCTCTGGCGAACCTGACTCCAGCAACTGCCAAGACCCAAATCCTCTGCGGCAAGTTGCAGATAGATAGCCGCTATGGCACAATCCTCAATCCATACGTCACTCTTTGAGGTGTCGGCGGTAACTACAATGTTGAGAGGTGCCTCTTTAACAAATGCCGCTCCAAACTGCTTGCATTCTGAAAGTTTTAAAGAGGTCTCCTTGTCTGTAACCACATAGAATTGCCATTCATTGGCACGTTTGCCGGCTGGTGCCATTAAAACTGTTTGCAGAATAGAGTCAATCTTCTCTTGCTCTATAACTTTGTCTTCAAACTTTCTGTGACTGCGGCGTCTGATAGCCAAATCTTTAAATGTCATCATTTTTCTTTTTGCTTAAAACGTTGAACAAATATCCTACGCTAATTGTAATTGCTTGGTTATTGCAGCGTTGGAATGGGTCTGATTTAGATGTGTGAAATATATTGCCTAATCCGTAATCATAGCGTGCCTCTATGAAGAAACTTCCCGCCTTTTTTGTGCGGAACTCAAACCCTATGCCGCCGAATACGCTGTAATCAAATCTGTTTTGTATTGCAAGTGATTGCTGTACACCGCCGGAACCATCAGAGAACGGTGCTGTTGCCTTGTCATATATCATATATCTGATTTTGGGACCAAGATTTATGTAAAATTTGAAAATCTCAGTTCCAAAGAATATATGAGATACAAGGGGTAACTCCAAGTAGTCAAGCCGGTGCTCATAACGCTCTCCTGTCTTTGCTGAGGTCTCTGACCAACCTCTTTGAGAGTAGTTCAGTTCAGCCTGAATACCAAAATACTTCTGTATTATGTAACGCACTGTAATGCCGCCGTGATACCTGACGTCAAAGTTCTCCTCAACGGACGGAGAGAAACCCACGGTTGTCCATAAGGCTACACCCTGGTTTGTACCTACATAAAGTTCAGGGTAGTAGAATTTGTATTGTGCCGATACTATTCCTGACAGAGATAGCAGGGCAGTGACAAGTAATATTTTAACAGTGCTTCTCAAAGTCAGTGAATTCCTTCCTTATCAAAAGTTTGCAGGTATATACCGTGGTTGGCGTATCCGCCGCCGTTTATCTTCTCAAAATTAAAGTTCATCTGAAGCATTTGAGAACCATCTCTGTCAAAGAATTGCTCAAAGTGCTTTCCGTTCTCACACCATGCCTTGCCAAAGAACATTGTTATGTCAAATCCGAATATTGAATATGACGGGTTGTTCTGAGGGTATGGAACCCCGAATAACATATTGTATTTGCGGAAAAATTTCAATGTCTCGGCATCGTTGAAATTCAGCCAATAGTTGGAGAATGTGTATAAGGGTTTGCCGTACAAATCTTTATGTAGCATATCATTCCACTCAGGGAAGCCGAATATGGATACGCGGTTGCTTTTGATTGCGTCAAAACGGTCTGAAATCTGAGTCAGTTTCACGTGGTTCGTCGTGGGAATTACAAGCACATATTCAGATGAATCAGTTGAGGTTATGAAATTTATCTCAGCCGCCACTCTCTCAGCGGATATATATTTGCAGTATCTATTTTTACTTCTTAACTCTCTGGCAAGCATATCAGAGAAATCTTTTTTGTCAAATCTTATGCCGGCACTGTCAGGAGTGATTATAAGCACCTTTTTATCTTGCCACTCATCCAGACACTTGTCAATTACAGTGGCATACAGTTCCTGCTGCGGACATACAATCTGGAACAGATACTTGTTCCCCTTAGCCTGTGGTACATTGTTTGAGAAAGGTATTATTGTCTTTATGCGGTTTTTTGCGGCAAAATCAGCCACATACTCAATTTGAGCCGTATATGCAGGTCCTATTATAAGGTCAGCCTCCTTCAGTTCCTTCTTATTTAATGCGCCAAACAGAGACTCCTTTGTCTTTCCTATGTCATAAGAGTCTATTATGACATTATACCCTGATGCCTTTAGAGAGTCAGCGGCAATAAGGCAACCACGATAGAAATCAATGAATTTGTCATCACTCTCAGAGTGAGCCGCCATATTGAAAGGCATAAGAATGGCAATTCTCACGCTGTTCTGAGGCTCTTTCTCAAACTGTTCATCCGGCTCATCAATTATGTCATAGGTTACGGTAACTGAGTCAGTGTTCTCAGCCACACTCTTAACGGACCCCGCAACAATTTCAGCCGCAGCGGCTATGGTAGTCGTTGTTTTGGCATCGGCAAGCGTCGTCTGTGTCTGTGCGGTTGCCTTTGACGGGATAGTGAGGGATTCTCCAACAGAGAGTATGTCTGATTCAGGATTCAACGCCCTTATTTCATCAACAGTCACACCATATCTTTTTGAGAGACTGTAGAGTGTCTCACCTTTCTGAACAATGTGAACGGTGGAGCCGGTGGCTTGGTGATTCGGTGATTTGGTGATTCGTTGATTCGTTGATTCGTTGATTTGGTGATTCGGTGATTCGGATTCTTCATTAACTGGAACATACACCGTCTGCCCGAGTTTCAGCCCGCCGTCACCGTTGGCGTCAACTATCTCTTTTATAGTAACATTAAATCTCTTGCTTATGGCATAGTAACCTTCACTCTTCTGTACCTTATATATATAGTATGTTTTACCATTAATTACGGTTGTGGGGTAGTCCAGTTCCTCCGCTGAGATAGTGAAAGCGGTAAGTGCGGCTATAAAAAGCAGTGTCAGTTTCTTCATTGTTTTTTAATTATGTTGTATTTTTAGACTATACAAAGTTACAAAGGTAATAAAATTACAAAATTTTTCCTACCTTTGGACTCCAAATTATATCAACAAATGAAAAGATTATTTTTTTCAACACTATTTATATTGACTTACGTCGCCACCACGATGGCAAGTTTCTCCATATCAGGAGTCAAATTTACGGCCGATTCCGCATCTGAAGAGTCTGGCATAGACACTATAATGGTTGTAAAATCAACAGAAGACGCGTACCTTACATATAAATCAGATGAAAAGTTCAATTTCAAGTGGTTCTCATTTGATATAGATGGAAATAAGAGCGAACTTAAAACAGAGGAAGAGGCTACGGACACAACATCTGTAAAGTTGAAAGATGTGGCGTCATCGGGGTATCTCTTACAATTTGATGATGATAATTCAGAGAGCGTATGGGTGTTCAGGTGCAAGGATTTCATACCTAAGATGGATACATTGATAGTGCACACATCAATTGAAGACCAGTGTGATTACGCACAACTGCAAATATACCCTGATGAGGAGTCCGCTCCCGCTATGGTGTACAAGGGCTTGTCAGAAGAGGATGAAATGTCTGTGATGCCTCAGATTCTCACCCTGAAATATGACTCAACCTATTATACTGATAAAGAGTTTGTTACAGAGGAAAAGGAGTATGAACTGCCTGCCATAGACAAATTAGAGGATGTCATAGACCATACTATAAAAGCGCCGCTTGACACCACTCGGTTTGTTGTGTTTGCAAACCAATATGCCAGGAAATTAGAAGAGGCGGATAGTGTGAAATCAGAACTATTCAAACCGCTTGCTGTTGAGAGCCACGTTTTTGCAAGTGTCAGAATAAGAGAAGAAGCCACCAATGAGAATGACAAGGGAGACCCTGAAGAGCCTACTGAGGCTAAAATCGGGGAACCTCTCCAATTAAAAGGCTCTTCCCCTGTTAATTTTGAGGCGTTGAACTACTCTTCGGCTGCGGCGTACCACTATATATGGTCTCTGTCAAAGAGTAAGGAGTACTCACCTTTAATACTAAAGTCACACGACAGGGATTTCAGATATACATTCACTGAACAGGGGACATATTACCTGAAAGTGGAGGTCTCCAATGACGCTGTCTCAGAGGATTATCAGGAAGGGTGCACTCAGGTGCGTGAGTTCCAAATAGAGGTTCGTGAATCACAACTTGATGTTCCAAATGTATTCACGCCAAACGGTGATGGAGTTAATGATTTGTTCAAGGTCGCCTACCGCTCAATAATAGAGTTCCACGGTTGGGTATATAACCAATGGGGCGGTCTTGTATATCAATGGGTTGACCCGTCGCAAGGTTGGGACGGCACCATTAACGGCAAGCCAGCCGCCGATGGGGCGTATATGTATATTATTGAGGCTACAGGCTCAGATTATGACTCCGATGGAAAGCGTGTCAAGTATTTGAAACGCGGGTCCGTATCAATAATAAGGTAGTCAACCCACCGTTATTTCTTTTGAGTTTGAGTTTGTGGTTGAGGTGCTGTTTCCTGCTCCTTACCCATTTTGCAGTTGCCATTAAATTTGGCTCCTTGCTCTATAATCAGGGTTTGTGTGCTTATATCTCCGTTTATAACCCCCGATGCCTTTAATGACAATGTGTTCACTGATATTATATTGCCTTTAACATCACCCATTACATCAATGTTTGATGCCTTAATCTCTCCGTTAACCACACCTTTCTCTCCAACAACCACCTTGCCTTTTGAGAAGATTGTACCCTCAACACTTCCGTCTATTCTAATATCTACCGCTGAATTAATCTCACCCTTGATAATTGTTCCGGAAGCAATCAAATTGTGCGCTGTGTTCAAATTCTGTTCTTGAGCCATAATATTGGAATATTAAAAAGTTATACAAAAAAAGGAAAGGCTCTCTACATCGCACCGCTCAACCAACGGACCCTTGCTGCGGTCAAGCCCTGGGGGATTGGAAGGGAGCTGGTCGTGTAGTACCTTTCCTGGAGTGCAAAGGTATGGTAAAATTTGAATTTATACAAATTTTGTTATCAACAGTTAGTACCTATTTTGCATCTCATCCCAAATCAACTGATGCAAAGAGTCCGCTTCCTCCTGAGATATTTTTCCTTCCTCAAGCAAAGAATTTATTGTAGGCTTGCTTTGTACCTTTTCTGATAGTTGGGGACAAGTTACAGTACGATAATTTTCGTAGTCTGTGGTTAGGTCTTTTGACCATTTAGGATTATTGGCGGATATTGTTTCATATACACTGTTTAACTCTTTAGTGTAATCTACAAAAACAAATGCACCTGCTTCTGAATATTTCATTTTATTAACTTTATTCATCCATTTGTTATATACTTTATCATACTGCTGATGAACGGAGTCAAAGAATCTGTCTTTTTCAGATGCGGCATTTTGTTGTGCTTCATATTCCGCTATAACAACAGACATTCTTGAATTAGCGGAATCTAAACTATTTGTAAGTATTGTAAGACTGTCTATTGTCTGTAACTTTTCAATCGCTCTTGTATATTTTGGGTAGATTACGGCAGATAATATAAGCAGTATTATGAGCAAGGATACAATGATTATTACAGGTGCCACCCATTTTCTATATGCAGTGATTGCTCGCTTGATTTCTGTAACAGACTTATATCGCTTATTAGGATTATGCTTCCTGCACTTCTTTTTTACATTGCTATATTTATTTGGAAATAAAGCGTCAATAATGTGTCCCAATGCCCATATATCATCACTTATACCTGATTGGGAGCCTGCCTTCTGTTCTGGTGATGCAAATTCATCTGTAAAACCTCTCCCTTTTTGAATATAGGTATCGTTGTCTGATAATCCTAAATCTATTAGTTTAACGTGAGCACCAATCTTTGTAATAATGATATTATCTGGCTTTATGTCCTGATGTATAATCTGCAGATTGTGCAAGTCTGATACCGCATCTAAAATTTCAAGTAGGACTCTCTGCTTTTCAGCATTAGAATGTTGCTCTTTTGTCCATTCTGTTAAAGTGACCCCGTCAACATATTGCATTACAATACATAACCCTATATTGCTGTCCGTTATTAAATCCCAACACTCCACGCAGTATGGGCTTTGCACATTTGACATAATGTCAAACTCACGTTTAAGCAATTCATTATATCTGGTAGTGTTGCCCAGCTCCTTCTTAATTGCTTTTAATGCAAAATATTTGTTGTTTTTCTTTGCTTTATATACAGCACTATAGCCAGTGGCTGATGTATATATCAGTTTGTAATCATAAAAAGAGCCAGTGCTATCCGTCGGGGTATCTGTTGGAATGCCGGAAGAGTTCATAAGAATATGTTTTATTTACAAAAATAGCAAAAAAAGTTCATAAGATAGAATAAGCAATAAAAAATAATGAAAAATAGTTTTTTGCATTTGGAAAAAAATTTTATTTTTGTACGCAGTTAAGCAAAAGAGTATGTTATCATCAATAGAAACAGTCAGACCAGAGATTGAACTTCTGAAAATGGAAGTTGAGAAAAAATTAGCAATCAGTCCAAAATCGCCATCGGATTTCACTACAATGACTCTTCATATAAAGGAGTTAACGTCGGAACGTCTGAATGAGTTCACACTGATGCGTCTTTGGGGATATACCAACAAGTACAAATCAATCCGTAGAACCACACTTAACATCTTGTCCCAAACGGTAGGGTTTAAGGATTGGGATTCTTTTGTTGAATATATCATAACCAAATCAAAAAAGGAATCAGGACTAATTGACCAACAAGGTATTTTTTCTGACTCTCTTTCTGCAGGAGAGCGTCTTAAAATATCTTGGTTACCAGACAGAGTTACCGTGATTTCTTATTTAGGTGGTAATAAATTTCAAATTGAATCAGTTGAAAATGCTTCTTGGGGAGTAGGAGATACATTTTACTGCCGTCAATTCATAATTGGGGAACCGCTTTATGTTGACAAACTGCAACACACAAACGGAAAGACAGACAAAAGTTATGCTGTAGGTATGATGAACGGACTGGTGGAAGTTTGTAAATTATCTTAACGCTATTTTTATTTTTTTAGGAACTTCCCACTGCTTTTACAAAAAGTGGTGAATGCTTTTGTGCACTTAAAATTATTATAAAATATATATTATTATGGGTATAAATATCTGTGTAAAAGAACTTTACGGATTGCTTGGCTCAATGCCGTCAAGTCAGAATGTTATGCTTATAGGTAAGCACGGCATTGGTAAGTCTCAAATTCTTACAGATTATTTTTCTGCTAAGAAAATGAGAGTGGTTACTCTGTTTTTGGGTCAAATGTCAGACCCTGGTGACATAATAGGATTGCCTAACAAAAATCTTGCGGATGGGAAGACTGAATTTTTGCCACCATATTGGTTTCCTGTTGACGGAAAACCTATAGTGCTGTTTCTGGATGAACTTAACAGAGCCAGACCTGAGGTGTTGCAGACAATAATGGATTTGGCACTGAACCGTAAATTGGCAGGCAAGGATTTGCCGGCAGGCAGCAGACTTATATCTGCCGTAAATGAGGGTGAGGAGTACCAAATTACAGATTTGGACCCTGCATTGGTTTCTCGTTTTAACATTTACAATTTTCAACCAACAGAAGAGGAATGGTTACTTTGGGCTGCCAAAAGCAAATTGGATGCACGTGTGATAGATTTTATAAGTGAGAATGGAGGTTGGCTTGACGGTAATCTTAATGAGACGGTACAAATGGATATGGGGTTGGAGAAGACTCCTGACCGCCGTGCTTGGGAAAAGGTTTCAAGTATAATCAAAGGTTGTGATGAATTGACAGATTTGCATAAAAAGGTCTTGGCAGGAGTGGTAGGCATTAAGGGTGCTACAGCATTTATGATTCATGTTAATAACAATAATCTGATTAAGGGGAGTGATATTCTTAATAATTTCTCAAAATATGAGTCAAGACTAAAGAAATACAAGTTGCATCAGATATCTCAAGTTAATGAATCTGTGTACAGAACTTTAGAGGTGTCAGATAAACTCAATATGGAAAAAGTTAAGAAGAACCTGCCGTTGTATGTAAACTTTCTTGCAAAAAGTAATAAGGAGGCGATGGCTCACTTTACATCAATGGTAAATAAAGGACTTTATCCTAAAGCCTTATGTATTATTGTAACAGAGATGCCTGAAATTCATTCTAAAATGATAAATTTTGTAAACAATTTATGACCGTAAAAGAGAGATTACAACATATTATTGAAAATCTGTATCTTACAGAGAGTGCCCTTTTTGCGGCTCTGTGTACTCATGAGCTCAAAGAGAACACCTCTATGGCTTGTGCCATACGCTCTGGCAGAGGATATATAGAGTATAACCCCGATGCACTTGCCGATACAGATAATGTGGCTTTGTCTCAATTCTTGCGTACAGAGTTAGTACGTATTTTATTGAAACACCCATACGGCAGACAACCAGAGAATTGTAGTGCAGATGTTGTTACGGCAGCCAGTGATTGTGTGGTAAGCAATAATTACAAAGAGATAGACAGGATAAAGTTGGCAAAAGCGGCGAATTTCCGATTGCCTAAGGGGGAGTCATTTGAGTGGTATGCACACCACATAAAAATGAGATGTACACAATCACAAATGGACCAATCTGCCCTGTGGAAAGAGGACCAGTTGCAAGAAGAGTCCATAAATGTGCTTATAAAATCTATGAATGATTGGGGAACATTGCCTAACTCAATAGTAGAAAAAATAGTGGCATCAGCAAAACCTAAAATAGATTATCGCCGTGCATTTGAGGGATTTAGGTCATCAATAGCTTCCAGTCATAGACGACTTACAAGGATGAGACCGAATAGAAGGACAGAGTTTGAGCAGATGGGTTCTATTTATGACTCGTTAGCAAAAATATTGGTTGCAGTAGATGTAAGCGGTTCTGTAAGTGACAGTACATTAGGGGTGTTCTATTCTCTGATAAATCGTTTTTTTAAATATGGTATCAAAAAAATGGATGTGGTGCAGTTTGACGCTGCATTAGGAGAAGTTACACCATTTAAGCATGCAAAGCGGGAGATTGAGGTTTGCGGTAGAGGCGGTACAAGTTTCCAGCCTGTAATAGATTTTGTTTCAAAAAGCAAATATGACGGAGTTGTAATTCTAACAGATGGTATGGCTTCTGCTCCTGAGATTCCGCAGAATATGCACACGCACATTCTATGGATAGCAGATTCAGAAAAGAATTTTAATTATAGTAAGGAGTGGATGTGTGCGTTGCCACGCAGCCGTGCCTGTTGGATAAAATTATGATATTATGAATAGGAACACTTTTAATACAATAATAGCAAGAGGTATAGAAGATGGCGTATCACAAGAGAGCATACGCTATGACTGCTTTATGGCATATTATAAATCCATAGAGAACACAAAACCAGACTACAATATTACATCATTCTTTCATCCTGTGCCTCGCACAAAAGATTTGGAGAAGTTCTTTTCATATATAGGCATATATGATGAGGTTCAGGCTATGTGGGAGGAACAATGGCTTAAACAGAGCAAGCGTTTAAAAGTGTGTGCCATAAATAGAGATATGGCATTTACAGTATTAAAAAAGAGGCTTACAGATGAAGGGTTCTCTGTCAATTTTAATGCATCAAGATATAGTGCAAAGGTAGAAGTGTATATAACATCTGACTTTAAGGTTACGTTTTCAATTCGTTATAAAGATGCAAGGGAACAGATAGAACCATTGCTGCATAATGTGTTGCTGTTTAAGGAGATAAAACAAAGTAACTGCCCTGTACTGTCAATTAAGCAATATAAATCAATATAAAAGTGAAAAATATTATAAATATGGAACAGTTTAATTCTTTAAAATCATTTACCTATTTAGCCAAATATTTATATGGCTCAGAGTTGTTTATACTTTCTAAAGTATGTAGTGATATGTTTGTTGATACATCTTCAGATAAAAGTCAAATTGATGAAGAGGAGGATGATCCTTTCATAAGGCACCGTATAGAAAAAAACAAGTGCAAGAAATCACCAGATGTTACCGCAAAAGTTCTTCAGGAAATTGAAGCGTTAGCAGACTATTTACAAATTACGCCGCTACAAATGTGTTTGCTTGTGGTGTTCATTTGCAGGGATATGGACGGTAATTCATTAGTGGATATGGATGATATTGCCCGTTTCTATAGTATAACCACCATAGATACAATGCCTTTCAAACCAGAGTTGGCAAAACTTAGGAAACTTGGATATATTGGTATAAATTATGAACGAGGCTCAATGCAATACTCCATAAGAGGCGGTATTTCTGAATCTATTATAAACAATGAACCGTTTGAGCAACCTGAACCATTTGTAATGGACCGTTACAAATTTTGTAGGGAAGTCTCTAATTTTATAGATATGAGAGCAGATAGAGGTTTGAGGACATCGCAGCTTTTCAGAAAGGTATTTGACTTGGAGAAAGAGAACTATGAGGTTGAGTTTGTTAAAAAAGTAATGGAAATGTTGCCGGATATAGATGACCGTACACTGTTTTATGAGATATGTGATGATGCTTTCAGGTCTACAAAAATAATGACGAATGTCTCTTCAACCATATCGGATATATATGATAACACAAGGTCACGTTTTCAGATAATGAACCAACTTAAAGCGGAGAAACATAAGTTAATTTCCCTGGACTTAATAAGGATAATTCCAGCCCAAATGTTTGAAGATACTCGGATTTCTTTAACAGAAGATGGTAAAAGGTTGTTTTTTGAAGATGACTTTGATGCCACATTTGCCAATGAAAAACAAAACTCAGCACTTATTTTCAGTGATGACCTTAAATCAGTGAACCTGTTTTACGATAAGGATTTTGACCATAGGATAGCCCCGCTAAAGATGGCACTTGAAGAGGATAAGTTCAAGGCATTGCAAGAGAGACTTGAGGCTCACAATATGCCCAAAGGAGTTGCCGCCATATTCTATGGTGCTCCAGGTACTGGCAAGACAGAAACTGTGAAACAACTTGCCAAAACAACAGGACGCTCAATATTCCAAGTGGACATTAGCGAGACCAAGTCTTGCTATGTAGGTGAGAGTGAAAAACTTGTAAAGGACATATTTGTAAAATACCGTAAGGCGTGCAAAAGGGAGAAACTAAAACCTATACTTCTGTTTAATGAGGCTGACGGTGTGCTTACAAAGCGTTCTTCTCAAAGTACTAATAATCCTACGGTAACGCAAATGCAGAATGCAATGCAAAATATAATTTTGGAGGAGATGGAGAATCTTGACGGCATTATGATAGCCACCACTAATCTTCAGGGCAACCTTGACCCTGCTTTTGAACGCCGTTTCCTTTATAAAGTGGAGTTTAAGAAACCCGATGATGAGGTGAAGAGCCGTATTTGGCTTGACAAGTTGCCACGTCTTGCACCAGAGGAGGCACAGCGTTTGTCAAAGGCATACGACTTTTCAGGAGGTGAGATAGACAATATTGTGCGTAAGTGCGTGCTTGAGGAGGTGGTGTCAGGTGTATCTCCGGACATTGATGCCATTATGGAGTTTTGCAACACAGAAAAGTTCAGCAAAGATACACGCAGAGTGGGTTTTAACTAATCCCACTGATATTAAGATTATAATTAACCTAATAAAATTTATCAGTTATGAACAAAGAACAACTAATCAGTGCATTTAGAAATCTAAAAGAGAGTGGTAAGGACTTTCCTATCGGGAGTCAAGTGTTTTATTTGGAGCAACGTACAAGTGGCGTAAGCTTTACAGAATTCTTTATCAATGCAGTAAGAGTCATTGATTATGACTATGGGAAAGACTTGCGGTACACCGTTATTAAGACAGCAGATGAGAAAGATACTGCAAATTACAAATTTGCATTGTTCCCGGCATTGCCGTCACAACTGTTTGCCACTGTAGATGATGCCATAAAGGCATTGGAGTCATTGCAGGGAAAATCTATAGTCCCTATTAAATCATATAGTGATGTTATTGAGATGACAGTAGGGGACAAAACCTATAAAAAAGATGACATAATTTTTGTGATACACGGTTTGGGCGGTTCACAAGGTTATATCAAGGGATATGATAGTCTGACCATTATAAGACACAAGATAATTGGGTTTACCATAAAGAAAGGTGTCAATTATGTTATGACTGAATTTTATGACGGCACGTCCAATGCTCAAAATATTGGAGTGGATTTTGATACAATAGATTTAGGTAAAACGGCGGTTTTCTCAACTTTTCAGGATGCCTATAAAGCCACAGGCTTTTACAGTGTAGTTGCAGAACCTAAAATTGGTGAAGAGATACAAGGTTACGATAACAAGAAACTGACAATAGAATCATTTAGTTATCATTCAGCATTTGGTTTCAGATACTATTGCAGTGATTCTGAGCATAATATTATTTGCATAACAGAGAATCCAAAACTTGCACACTATTAATTGATGATTAAGTCACTGCAAGCATCTCACTTGCAGTGACTTAATCAGGTTGCGTGCTCATATATTAAACTTCACTCCAAATCTTGGAAATAGTAATTGTAGTAGTTGATGGCTATGGATTTGGGATAGCGGGGTGTTGGTTCAAGCAACCCCACTTTTTCTGTTGGAGTGAGATTTGTTAGGTTTGATGATATGGCGTTTTTTATACAATTGCTCCATAAAGACTCCTGTGCCTCTCTTATGGTTTTATAATTGTACTTTTTAGCCACATCTACTATCTCTGATAGTGTGTTGTGCCCAATAACACAATCCGGACCCAACTGTAAATCGCTGTGTCTGGCAATTCCCTCATTCAGACGGTTACATTTTTGAATGTAAATATCTATCTCTTCATCTGACCAATTGATGGTGGAATTGGAGTTAAGTTTTTCTTTAATAATAGACCTCAATGTATCCTCATTATAATATAATTTGGAAATGATATATTGGATTTTATCCGTATTGGTGGCAGATTTAATATTATTTTTTTTCCATTTATTAGTAGCTCCAGCTCCACCAGTTAAGTGTGGTGTGCTGATAATGTTCATTGTACTTGAACTATTTACTTGACATTTGTTTATTGCCGATTGACATTTGTTTATTGCCGATATTGCTTTGTCACCATGTGCTAAAATAGCTACTTCCCCATAACATTTTTTATTAATGAAGAATGTTATTTCTTCTGCAAGTAAGTTTAAGTCACTATCATCCGGGTCTTTCTCATTGCTGGGATAATATTTTATTACATCGGTCAAATATACATCGAAATCTGCTGACTTTAATGTTAATGTCTTGTCAATAAGGTCATAGTAAATTTTAGAGTTTGGGTAGGGTTCTTTATTTGAATTTTTAAAATTTGAATTTGGGTAATAATGTGCTGTCACAGCGTATGGAGTGCCTATGATAGTGTAATTTATTATATCATTTGGATTACCACTGATTTTTTTGAATAAGGTTTTCAAATATTTTGTTTTTTCTTCAGTGGTTCTTAATGGGTCTTGACCTATAATAATTAACAAATTGTCAGCTTTCTTATTTTCATACTTTTTCAATAAAACAGGAATGTCTATTCCCCATAAGTCGTAGGTTCCTAATAATTTTGAAGCAGAAAAGTAGTTTGGTTCAAAATAGAAACCACCTGCAAGAAGATTAGGATATGCAGTATTCTGAGTATTTGTTGCCTGTGAGACATTGAATTTACTATTAGGACTAATCCCCAATTGACTTTTGTTTTTATTAAAGAAATCATCAATCAATTGATTTGTTGGAAACGATAAGTGTGCCATAATATTTAATTTTAAAGGTTAATAATTTATCGTTTAATATTCTCTGTTTAGTTTACACCCGGCGGCTTCGCAGAGTTTTACCCAGACTTTTACCATTGCGTAGGTGTCAAGTTTGCAGTATTCAAGAAGTGCTTTGCGGATGCTGGCTTGTTCAGAAGGTGTCATATCTTTCATTTTAGGGAATATGGACATAGCATCACCTCCATTCTGTACACCACCGGTAAGGTTATGATAGTCAAGTGACGGGTCATCCGGGAATAGGGCGGGCAGAACTTCTTTTATGGAAAAGGAGCCGTTCATAGCAGGCAGATAATAATACCCGTCACGGAATGGTTCTAAAAAATCCACAATGTGTTCTTTGATATTAAGCAAGTGGGGTGCCAAATCAGGGAAGGCATCAGCCATCTCTTTAATTCTACCACATTCAAAATTTTTGTTATAAGCGGTAGTGCAAACATTCAAAGGAATGTCATTACATAGTTGCTCTGCTAAGGCACGGCGTGGGTCTCCTGTTGGCTGTGCTAAAAACTCAGTGTGCTTAAGTTCTCCTCCTTCTTCCTTTATATAGTGTAATGAGTATTGGAATGGAATCTGCTGAAATGGTTTGGTGCCATCATACTGCGGCACAGCATCTTGCACAGTTTCAAAATCAAGGAAATATAGTGGATAAGTAATTTTTTTCAAGAATTGGCGTATGCCTTCAGAATTGATATGTGTATTCCCAGATAATTCAGATGATACCTGAATTTGCTGTATATCAGTTAGTTTTCCTAATTTGACTGCGTCTTTGACGGACTCTATGCCGTTATAATAATGTTCTGCAGCCTTATTAAAATGCATATTATATAAATCAAATATTGAATGTTGTGGTAATTTGCGTGAACAATATTGCCAGAATGTGCATTCGTGTGGTTTGTTGCAGCAGCCTCCAAATTTTTGGTCAGGCTCATTAGTTTGTGTTAAAACATTCTCTGCCGCCGCTATGTTTTTTCCTACAGCGGGATATACTTGCTCTACCAAATCATCCACGTTTTTTATGTAAAACAATTTTTTAATATTTAGATTCCCTTGACGCACATAGTCACTGTTAAGTCTTACAAGATAAGTGCCTGTAATATTCATTCCAGCTTGTGTAAGCACCCATTTTTGATATGCAATATCATTAATGTAATGCTTTATATCTTTAGGCTTTTTATTTTCAGAGGCGGAATCACTTGAACTTTTTACTTCATATATGGCATATCCGCCATTCTCTTTATGCAGGATATCTACAGCACAATATTTTTCATCGTAAGAGAATGCGGCTTCTGCAATATTGTCAACACCTTGTTGTACAAGTTCCTTGGTTTTTTCTATCATTGCCGATAGGTCAAGATTATTGTTCTCATCTTTTACGGTTACTTCTGTGTATGTGCCAAACAGTTGCTTGGCAAGGTCTCCAACTTGGCTTCCCGTTGAGAAACGGCTCTCTGAACTTGGGTCAATAACTTCTTCATCGGGTTTATACCTTTTTAACCACAATGCCTTAGGACACTGACAAAATTTGGTGTACTTTGATTTTGATAATCCCATAATTCCTGTTTTATGATTTAGCAACACAAATATAGTGAATTACTGCGATAGTAAAAAACTATAATTCAATTAGTTTATAATTTGCTGTACATAAGCAATGAATAGCAATTTATTTATATGATTATCAGTGCGTACTTTTGCAAATGTTAAACTTTAAAAATATAAAATATGAAAAAGAATTTTTTTACTCTTGTATCGCTGTTGTCAATAATGACAATGGGATTGGTAAGTTGTGGACAAAGCGAGTCTGAAACAACTGAAGAAACGGAAGAAATGAATGAGATGCTTGAAGTGCAGGCATCACGTCAAACTCTTCCTGAAGGTGTATTGTCAGGTGAATTTTCTGTAAGTGCTTCAAAAAAGGTGAGGTTTGCTCAAGGTAATTTGCAGTATTTGCCGGCAACAAAGGCGTGGCGTTTAGCGGAGCATCAGTATGATTACATTGGCAATAGTAATGAGGATATAGCAACAGATTATGATGGTTGGATTGATTTGTTTGGCTGGGGAACATCGGGTTGGGATAACGGTGGTAATTGTTTTGATCCGTGTTCAACAGACATTGTGCCAAAATTCTACGGGAAAGGATATTATGGACCAAGAGGTGCAGATGCTAAATATGAAGCAGATTTGACTGGAGACTATGCTCAGTCAGATTGGGGTGTGTTTAATGCTATAGCAAATGGTGGAAACCAACCTAATTTATGGAGAACGCTATCACAGAAGGAGTGGGAGTATTTGCTGCTTAAAAGGCCAATGTCTATTCAATTGGTTGCATTGGGGTCTGTTGGAGGTACAAACGGACTGTTTATTTTCCCCGATGATTACGATACCGACAATATTTATACATTAGGCAAACTTGATTATGAATTTAAATCCTTTAATGATGGAAAGGGAATCTCGCATAAATATAGAGATTATTCCGGGTTTAATGATTACACAAGAGATGAATGGGCACAATTAGAGGCAACTGGTGTAGTTTTTTTGCCAGCGGCAGGTTACAGGTCAATGAAGAATGTTTATAGTGTTAATGAAAAAGGAAATTATTGGACTTCCACTCACGGGAATGGGGATATGTTGCATTATGCCTATAATTACAGTAAGTCGCTATATATATCTGGTCACACTGTTTATGTATGTACAAAATCAAGTAGAAGTGATGGATATTCAGTCCGTTTGGTACAGGATGTAGTAGAATAATTGGTTTTTTGTATCTTTGCAAAGATTAAAAAACATCCTTGAACTAACGATAATATGAACCTATTTCAGTATAGGTCAGTATAGGTCAAAGTGCAGGGGGTGTCTATGCAACTAATTTACTTAAAAGTAAATAAAATTCACATAAAAGTTAATATTTATTTGTTTATTACATTTATATTGGCTATCTTTGCAATTGAAAATATTGATAATTTGAAATGTCTAAAACAGTAAAAGTTAAAACTATAGAGCAAAATGATAATGTAAGTCTGTATTCAATTTGCTTTAATGGAGATGAAGAAAGTGAGTTTGAAAAATTTTTAAGCGAGTTCAGAAATAATGCAAAGTTAAATGAGGAATACAGACGTATTTTGGTGGCTATTAATCACATTGTGGAGAAAGGGGCATTGGAAAGATTCTTTCGTCCTGAAGGGAAAATGAAGGACAACGTTTGTGCATTATCTATTGACACACATAGGTTGAGATTATATTGTTTGAGAATATCAAATCAGATACTGTTTGTAGGTAACGGTGGAGAGAAAAATAGTCGTACGTATCAAGAGAACGATTTATTAAAGGGTTATGTTATAGATTTGCAAAAATTTGACGAGTTGCTAAAAAAGGCACAGAAGACTGGTGAAATTTCCATTGAGAAAAACATAATTGTAGGTATAGAAAATAAAATTTTTGAATTATGACCACGCATAATGCTTTATTCCAACAATGTTTAGCTGAAGTTCCGCAAACGCAAAGAGCGGAGTTTGAGTTGTGCCAAAACATAGCGGACAGAATAGATGATATTTTGCATAGAAAACATCTTACTCAACGTGATTTAGCAAAGATGATAGGCAAAAGAGAGTCAGAAGTTTCCAGATGGATGACAGGTCGTCATAATTTTACAATGAAGACAATTGCATCAATTTCAGTTGCATTAGGGGAACCAATAATATCTGTTACAAAAGACAGATACGCAAACTCCTATAGCATTGCTTGTGAAGATGCATGTCCATATAATAAACAGTAACTAACGATAATATGAAGATAGTATATTTTCACGGCTTTGCGTCATCGGGGGCAAGCGGAACGGTGGAGACACTGCGTAATGAGTTAAAAGATTGTGAGATTTTGGCTCCTGATATTCCTGTGGACCCTGCTGAGGCTTTGCCATATCTGCGTAAATATTGTGAGGATGTTAAGCCCGATGTCATCATAGGCACATCAATGGGTGGGATGTATGCCCAGCAGATGTTTGGATTCAGAAAGATTTTAGTGAACCCCGCTTTCTTTATGACAAGATACGGCATACTTAAAACAGGTGAGCATCCATACCTTAACGGCAGAAAGGACGGTGCCAAGACATTTAAGATTACCAAAGACATTATACAGCACTATAACCAGATGGAGAGGGTGCAGTTTAAGGGAATCACGGATTTTGACAGGGAGAACACTTACGGACTCTTTGGCACTAATGACCCCACAGTTCATACCTACGATAAGTTTAAGGAGTATTACCCCAATGCCCAATGGTTTGAGGGTGAGCATCGTCTGAATGAGAAAGTGCTGCGTAAAGCTGTATTGCCACTACTTAAAAAATTGATGTAAATTTTAGTTAGATGTAATCTGTTTACTATTTAGTACAGCAATCCAAACATCCAAAGGGGGATTTTTGCTCCGATGCCTGTCTCAAAATCGTCCACAGCAAGGTAGCTGTCTGGTATATCTTTTATCTGAGAGAATTTCTTGCCTTTGCCTCCCACTTCAAACACGTATCTCTTATCTATGAGGAAGTCTCCGTGTTTTGGGTATCTGACATCGTGTGCCTGTGATAATTGATTAAAAAAGAATGTTTCACGTAGGGTTCCTAAGTCAGCGTGCGGGGAGAGTGCGTACATCAGGGTTGTGTTGTTAATGTATATCTTATCTGGTTTTGACAGGTTGTCGGGGCTCTGAGCATTGTCTCCAAGTAATAACAGAAGACCGCCTCTCTGTAGAGCATACAACATTTTAAGCCCTTGGTTACGGTCTGTCTCCAGTTCTGTGAATAGTTCCTTCATATTTGGAGTCTGTGGAACCCTCTCAGTAAGTACCATAAGCAGTTTTTTTGTTTTGCGGATTGTAGATGGTGTCACATCATCAATTGACGGATAGTCATTTTCTATAACCTGGTTCACAACTGCTTCAATCCTTGCATATAAATTGCTATAGACTGTTTTGTAGAAAGGGTAATATCCTATCTTCAGATATTCATTAAAGTGCTGCAATATTCTGACTTTAGCACACACTTTCATTGCAATGTCAATATGACGGGTCAGTAAATCTTCCAATGATATAGGTTCAAGTGTTAGTATGTTTTCATAGTGCAGATACTCACGGAATGACATCCCTCTCATCTCATACATAGTCTGACGTCTGGATAGGTCTCCCTCTCCAGCCTCAATTTTGAGCATTGAGGAACCTGTGTAGGCTATGTTTAACGCAGGGTAGTTATCTGAGAGGTTTTTAAGCAGTCTCTGCCATCGGGGTTCATAATGTATTTCATCAATGAACAGGTACTTGCCTCCGTTGTTATAAAAAAACTCAATAAGGTCTGTCAGACTATTTGATGCAAACCAAAGGTTATCAAGAGAGACATATAGCACACTTTTAAGGGCGTCTCCTGTAAAACTCTCCTTAATATGCTGTAGCATTAGTGTTGTTTTTCCGCAACCTTTAGGGCCTTTAATTCCAATCAGGGAATCTCTCCAATCTATTTTGTCATATAAATAACGATGAAATTCAGTAGGTGTCGCCGTTAGTTTCCTATGAAATACTTTGATAATCTCTTCTATTTGTAGATTGTTCATAACTATAGATTTTATGGTGCAAATATAATAAAAAATGATTACAAACACTAAAATTGTGATAAAAAGATGTTTTCAAACATTTTTATTTTTAAAAAACGCAACCATTTTTGGGTATTTGCTCTTGTTTGCTTATATTTGCAGTTTGGAAATAGTGTAAGCCATTAATGGAGAAGTATGAATTAAGGATGTTTACTAACAGGCAGGCTATGTATTATGGTCTGTTCTTTGGTCTGTTCCTTGTTCTTAAGTTTGTTTTTGAGGTGGCGTTTGATGGTGGCGTGGGTGCGTTTATATCGGGGATTTTAACCATTATGGTACCTGTTTTCGCATATAAATGCGCAGTGCTTTTCAAGCGTAAGGTTGAGGGTTGTGAGGCGGGGTTCGGTCTGTTCCTGCGTTTTACAATATACCTCTTCTTCTTTGCCTCAATGTTTCTTGCTGTGGCACAATTTGTATATTATCAGTACATTAACCCTGATTATATTCAGCAGCAACTTGATTTGCTTCTCTCTACAGCCTCTCAGATAAAGGGTGCGGAGGCTCAGGTGGAGCAGTTTAAGGCTTTGGTTGCGGAGACGGGGACTCCCACAGCATCAATGGTGGCTGTGCAGACAATATGGATTTTCATATTTTTAGGTTTGATTTTAGGTCTGCCAATTGCGGCGATAGTAAATAAAGGGTCAAGGGACAAGGGACAAGGGACAAGGAACAAGGTTAATGGAGATATTTAACTTTCAATTTTCAACTTTCAACTTTCAATTAATAATGAATATATCAGTTGTAATACCTTTATATAATGAGGCGGAGTCACTCCCTGAACTGTTTCAGTGGATTAAGAGGGTGATGGATGAGAACAAGTTCTCATACGAGGTTATTTTTGTTGATGATGGTTCTTCTGATGCATCGTGGAACACAATTTTGGACTTGTCAAAGGACAACAAAGAGGTTAAGGGCATTAAGTTCCGCCGTAACTATGGCAAGTCTCCGGCTCTGTTCTGCGGTTTTGACAAGGCTCAGGGCGATGTTGTCATAACTATGGACGCTGACCTTCAGGACAGCCCCGATGAGATTCCGGAACTTTACCGTATGATTAAAGATGAGGGTTATGATTTGGTATCGGGGTGGAAAAAGAAGAGATATGACCCAAAACTTACAAAAAACCTGCCAAGCAAGTTGTTCAACGCAACGGCTCGCAAGGTGTCTGGGGTGAAGTTGCACGACTTCAACTGCGGGCTTAAGGCGTACCGTAATGATGTTGTCAAAAATATTGAGGTTTATGGTGAGATGCACCGTTATATTCCGTTCCTTGCAAAGAACGCCGGTTTTGATAAGATAGGGGAGAAGGTGGTTCATCATCAGGCTCGTAAGTTCGGGCAGAGCAAGTTCGGGCTTGACCGCTTTGTTCACGGATATCTTGACCTGCTGAGCCTGTGGTTCCTTACAAAATTCGGAAAGAAACCTATGCATTTTTTTGGTGTGCTGGGCTCAATAATGTTCATTATAGGTTTCATAATGGTTATAGTGGTGGCTGCAATTAAACTGCACGCCATTATTGCGGGTTACAGGGCACCTCTTATTACAGATAGTCCCTATTTCTACCTTGCTATGCTTGGTATGATTTTAGGTACACAATTCTTTGTCACAGGGTTCATTGGTGAACTTGTCTCAAGGAGTTCAGGGGAGAGGAACCATTATCAGATAGAGAGAATAATTTAAAATGGTGAATCGGAGAACTGGTTAATCGGTTAATCGATTCACCGATTCACCGATTCACCGATTCACCGATTAAACATTGTTTTATGGATATATTTTTGCAAATATTAGCCTATTTGATTCCGGCACTTGTAGTGTTTGTGCTGGTATATATTGTTATGCGTAAGTTTCTCAATGAGGAGGACGCAAGACGCCGTTATCTGCTTGCAAAGGAGTCTCAGAAATCCACTATACCCATAAGGCTTACGGCGTATGAGCGTTTGGTGCTTTTTCTGGAGCGTATTACACCTGACAGTCTTCTTGTTCGTATGCATGACAACACTCTCACCGCTCTGCAGTTCCACTCATCGCTTCTTGTTGATATCAGGGCTGAGTTTGAGCATAATGTGGCTCAGCAGATTTATGTGAGTGATGAGGCGTGGAATGTAACTAAAAACGCTAAGGAGAATGTAATTCAAATGATTGACGCTTGTGCCGCAAAGGTTCCGCCTGAAGCGCCTGCAGAGCAGTTGGCAAGTGTTATTCTTACTATATATCAGAATGAGGAGGAGTCTCCTACATCTCTTGCCATATCATATCTTAAACACGAAATCCAGCGTTATTTTGTATGAACTTCCAGGAATTAGTAAACAGCCGCCGTTCTGTCCGCAGTTTCAAAACTGATGATGTGGAGCAGGAAAAAATTGAGTACATACTCTCTTGTGCCGTTATGGCACCGTCTGCCTGCAACCGCCAGCCTTGGAAATTCATTGTGCTGAAAGGCTCTTTGAAAGATAAGGTATGTACAACTCACAAGTTTACTTGGGCTTCTGACGCACCTGTGGTAGTGGCTGTATGTGTGAATCATACAGAGTCGTGGCATCGTGGTTATGATAACAAGGACCACGCTGATATTGACGCCGCCATTGCAACTGAGCATCTTGTGCTTGCGGCTGCGGAGCAGGGTCTTGGAACTTGCTGGATTTGTAGTTTTAACGCCGCTGATTGTGCCGGCATCTTAAATCTTAACCCCGATGAAGAGGTTGTGGCGCTTATACCTGTGGGGTATGAGAAAGACGCCTCAATAAGACGCGTTAATACTAAGAAAGAGAGGAGTGAAGTGATAATTGAAAATTGAAAGTTGAAAATTGAAAGTTGAAAGTTGACTGTTACTAGGAGCGAGGGCGGCAGAACTAAGTTTACTTAAGTTATGCCGAGAGACGAAGTAACATGGTTAAAACGAAGTTTTAACAAAGTTATATATAGCACTGTTACGGAGCAACACAAGCCGATAGGCGAAGTTAAAAGTTAAAACGAAGTTTTAACAAATGTTAATTATTAATTATTAATTAAATTGAAGCGCATAGTTTACATATTTGCATTGATTTTGACGGTTGCACTTACATCGTGCCGTGAGGGGTGTTATCAGCCGACACGTTCTATGTTTGGTGTCGGATTCCTGGATTCATTGAACAGAAAGCCTGTTACAGTCTCTGGTGTTACTGTAAAAGGGTTGGGTAGTGATTCGGTGCTTTACAATAATGCCAGTGTCAACGCCATATATCTGCCGTTGCACATTACTAAAGACTCCACAAACTTTGCAATTTCTTTTAAAAACGGGGAGAGTGTAATTAATGACACTATTTCTGTCTTTCATAAGCTGGAAACTCAGTTCGTAAGCCCTGCCTGTGGATGTGTTCCTATATTTAAGGTGGATTCATTCAAAGTGAAAAATCCAGGTGGCTTGTATAAAACCATTGAATTATACAGCCCTGAAGTTATAAATGTTGAGCAGAATATAAATGTCAAGATATATTTTTAACATATTGCTGCTGATTTTACCTATTGCAATGTTTGCCGCACAGGCTGATTCCATTGTTGTGGTAAATGACACTACAACGTTGATGGCGGATACACATAAAGATACTATAGGAACTGTGCATATTGATTCAGTACTTGTTATAAACCGTGCTCCCGCTGACGCTTTGCGTGACACTTTCAAACTGAAGATGCCTGTGTATCAGGGCACATTCATAAGTCTTGATATTTTTAACCCTATAGCCACTGCTTGGAGTGACGGGCGTTTTGAGTTTGTTGTAAGCGCCGATGTCTCTCTATGGCATAGGTTAGTGCCAGTTATAGAGTATGGTATGATGTTTATGAACCACGACTACGGCACATACCGTTATCAGAGTAACGGACTCTTTGTGCGTGCCGGTGCAATGTATAACTTCCTCAATACCAAACCAGACCGCAAGTATGACCATATGTTCGGGGTGGGTGTGAGGTATGGTTATTCCAATGTCTCATATAGTTTGTCTGACGTTGCCATCGGGGATTCATATTGGAAAGAGGAGACAAAAGTTTCAACTCCTAAGCAGACCGCTAATATGGGTTGGGTGGAGTTTATGGCTACCGTCAGGGTACAGGTTTACAAAGATTTCTTTATGGGCATAAACGCCAAGGTTAAGACCTTCGCTCACTTCTATGAGGGTCATTTAACCGCACCTACATATGTTCCTGGTTTCGGTCAATGTTCTGACGGGGCGGTGAACTTTGGGTTTGAGTATATGCTAACTTATCGTATCCCGTCAAAAAAAGTCAAGCAGTTCAGAACTGCTAACGGACTTTGATATGGCATTGTGGGAGTGTGGGAAAAATGTTAATAACTCCTATTTGATTTTCCCGTTTTTTCTTTTTATAATGAGTAACTTTGTAGAGTTTACCTGATGGGAATAATTTCTACAAAGTATGAACTCTATATCTTCTCTTAACAAGGCGGCTGACAACATTAGAATTCTCTCTGCCGCTATGGTTGAAAAGGCTAAATCCGGGCATCCTGGTGGTGCTATGGGTGGTGCTGATTTCATTAACGTCCTCTATTCTGAATTTCTTGAGTATGACCCCGATGACGCATCGTGGGTGAACCGTGACCGTTTCTTCCTTGACCCGGGTCATATGTCTCCGATGCTCTATTCTGCACTTACCCTTGCTGGTAAGTACACTTTGGATGACCTTAAGACTTTTCGTCAGTGGGGTACAATCTGTCCTGGACACCCTGAGGTGGATTTTGAGCACGGTATAGAGAATACATCAGGTCCTCTTGGTCAAGGTCATACTATGGCTGTTGGTGCCGCCATTGCTGAGCGTTTTATGGCTGCAAGGTTTGGTGAATGGACAAAGCATAAGATTTATACATACATCTCTGACGGAGGTATTCAGGAGGAGATTTCACAAGGTGCGGGGCGTATTGCCGGTTTGCTGGGGCTTAGCAACCTTATTATGTTCTTTGACGCTAATAATGTCCAACTCTCAACATACGTAGATGAGGTGACCGATGAGGATACCGCTCTCAAATATAAGGCTTGGGGTTGGAACGTTATGACGATTGACGGTAATGACGCTTCTCAGATTCGTGAGGCTCTTGCAAAGGCAAAAGCGGAGACGGAGCGTCCTACACTTATAATTGGTAAGACTATAATGGGTAAGGGTGCCCTTGGTCCTAACGGAGAGAGTTATGAGAACAAGGTTTCCACTCACGGACAACCGCTTTCAAAGGCAGGCGTTGATGTTGCAAAAACCATTGCAGGTCTTGGCGGTAACCCCGATGACCCGTTCCAAATATTCCCTGAGGCTGCCGCCATATATGACGTCCGCAGAGAGGAACTTAGAAAAATAGCTGCCGCACGCAAGGCTGACGAGGCTGCATACGCTAAGGCAAATCCTGATATGTATAAGAAATTCAATGATTTCTACAGTAAGAAATTGCCTGATATAGATTTCTCTGCCATAGAGCAGAAACAAGACCAGCCCACACGCTCGGCATCGGGTAGTCTGCTCGCTCTCTTCTCTGAGAAGATAGAGAATATGGTTGTATCGTCAGCAGACCTTTCAAATTCTGATAAGACAGAAGGTTTCCTTAAGAACAGCAAACCGTTCAAGAAGGGTGATTTCTCCGGCGGCTTCCTGAATGCAGGTGTAAGTGAGCTTACAATGGCTTGCATTATGAACGGAATGGCTCTGCACGGTGGTATAATACCTGTGTGCGGTACATTCTTTGTATTCTCTGACTATATGAAGCCTGCATTCCGTATGTCTGCTCTTCAGCGTCTTCAGGTTATATACGTATGGTCCCACGATGCTTTCCGTGTAGGAGAAGACGGACCTACGCACCAGCCTGTGGAGCACGAACTTCAGGTAAGGCTTATGGAGGCTTTGAAAAACCACAAAGGTCAGAACTCAATGCTTGTTCTGCGTCCTGCCGATGTTGATGAGACAACTGTTGCTTGGCAGATGGCACTTGAGAATAAGGAGACACCTACAGGTCTTATACTGTCACGTCAGAATGTCAAGAGTCTGCCTCGTGGTGAGAATAAGTATGAGAGTTGCTTGGGAGCTAAGCGTGGCGCTTACATTGTAAAAGATGCCAAGGATTTTGATGTCACACTTGTTGCTTGTGGCTCAGAAGTTGCCACTCTGTTTGATGCCGCCGCACTTCTTGAGGAGCGTAACGGATTAAAGGTAAAAATAGTATCTATTCCAAGCGAAGGGCTATTCTTTACACAAGATGAAGCATATCGTCGCACTATTATTGACTACTCAAAGCCTGTATTTGGACTTACGGCTGGTCTGCCTATGACACTCCAACGTACAGTTGGACTAAAAGGTACGGTAGCCGGTCTTGACCACTTTGGACTTTCCGCCCCTTACACTGTGCTTGATGAGAAATTCGGCTTTAACGGTGAGGCGGTATATTCAAAAGTTTTGAATTACGTTCAAAACTTTTGTTGAATCGGTGAACTGGTGAATCGGTGAATCGTATCACCGCATCACCGCATCACCGCATAGCCGATTTATGGATTACGTTACCTTGATATTGCTTTCTGTCGGTTTGGCAATGGACTGCTTTGCGGTATCTCTTGCCAAGGCGGGTTGCGTAGGCAGAGTTAAAGTTGGTGGCTTTCTCTTTATGGCTATTATGTTCGGGCTCTTTCAGGGCTTGATGCCGCTTATAGGTTATTTCATTGGTAATGAGTTTATTGATTATATCAAAGATTATGACCATTGGATAGCCTTTGCTATACTTGCCTTCATTGGTGGCAAGATGATTTGGGAGGATTTGTTCTCAAAAGAGGAAGAGAAGTGTGATGTGGCAAATCCATACTCCGTAGGTACTGTAATACTTCTTTCCATTGCTACAAGTATTGACGCGCTTGCCACAGGACTTGTCTTTCTAACAGCACCAGAGAGCCTTTGGCGTGGCATTATTATAATAAGTGTAGGAAGTTTCCTCATCTCTCTAATAGGTTCATTCACCGGTGCGTACGCCGGTCAGAAACTGCACTTCAAATTCGGTGTTCTTGGTGGCGTTATCCTCATCGCCATCGGGGTGAAGATTGTGATTGAACACTGCTGTGGGTAGTTAGGCGTATGTAATAATCATATCTGCCGGTATGTTTAATTTTTCCATTATACGCTTGGCAAGAGGCATTGAAATATGTCTTTTACCCCTCATAATTTCACTCATTCGTGACTCATCAATACCAAGCAATGTGGCGGCTTCTTTTTGTTTTAATTGCTTTGATGCCATTTGAAGTTGAATCTCCGCTAATAGTGGGTTTGGTGCAATGGGGAAGGGATAATTATCTTTTTCCCATTTTCTTATAAGAGATGACAACCTGATGTACTCATTCTTATCTTCTTGAGACAGTAATTCCATATCGCCTAACTGAGTACCTTTTGCTATAATGGCATCAAGTTGTTTGTTAATCTCTCTATATTCTTGTTCCGTTTTAATCATAAATTATATTATTGAAGCATTAATTTTATCATATTCCGCATGAGTACCAACAAATCTTATATTACACTCCCCTGCAAAAAATACTATAACAACTACAATTCTATATTTATTACCCTTTATATTGAAAACATATCTATTGTTTTTAACGTAATCAGCACTTGGGAAGTATGCTTTTAACTGATTGTGATTAGCAAATGTGCTATTCTCTATCCTCTCAGCCCAAGTGTTGATAGCATCTAAAGCATCAGAATGCTTATCAGTGAATTCAACTAACCTATATCTTGCCGTAATATTCATATAACAAACAAATATAAGTTGTAAACTCTTTGCAAAAATACAAATTCTTTTTCATTTGTGCAAATATTAGTAAAATCATATATCATCATACTTTCATTTTAAACATATTGATTACAATGCAAAGATACATTATAAATCTCTTTTGAGTAAATAAAATTTATATAACACACTGATTATCAAAATTATACTAAAAGTGCAAAAACTACTCTAAGAGTGCAAAAATTAAACTGAAAGTGCAGAAAGTTCCGTATATGTTGAATTCAATTTTCTTAATTATTACATAACTTGTATCACAATATGAGACAAGTTGTATTTATCTTTGCACTTATAGTTGTAAAATTGTCTTAAAAGTGCAAAAACAGTCTTAAAAGTGCAATTTTTTTCTTATATTTGTAGATTGGTAAAAATCATACATAAGGTATATGGCATTTGAACAGGCATTAAAAAACATTGATAACAAACTCAGAGTGGATGAGGGTTGTGGAAGTGAGCTGGACTATGTGGAGCAAACTTCCTGGATTTTATTCTTGAAATATCTTGATGATTTGGATAGGACACGTCAGTTGTCAGCAGAATTGTCAGATGAGGAATATATCCCTATTATTGCTGAAGGTTACAGATGGAATGATTGGGCAATGCCGTTGGATGCAAATGGCAAATATGATATATCAAAGGCATTGGTTGGTGATGATTTGATAGAATTTGTCAATGGTAAATTATTTCCATATCTGAGAAAGTTCAAGGAGACTGCATCGGATACGCATTCTATAGAATATAAGATTGGTGTTATTTTCTCAGATATTCATAA
>JAZLIE010000025.1:0-44165 GCA_045617165.1 Candidatus Enterocola sp.
TAGGAGGTCACTCTTCTTTATTCTTTATTCTTTATTCACTATATAACCTTTCTTGCGCTGCACGAACATTTGCGTCATCAAGGTAGTCATCATAGTTCTCAACCTTGTCTATGATGCCGTTAGGTGTAAGTTCTATTATACGGTTGCAGACGGAGCTTATGAACTCGTGGTCGTGAGACGCCATAAGAACATTGCCCTTGAATGCCTTCAGAGAGTTATTAAATGCCTGAATAGATTCCAAATCAAGGTGGTTGGCTGGTGAGTCAAGCACCATACAGTTGGCGTTTTTCAGCATCATACGTGAAATCATACAACGCATCTTCTCACCTCCTGAAAGCACGCTGCACTTCTTGTAAATCTCCTCGCCTGCAAAGAGCATTCTGCCCAGATAGCCACGCACAAATGATTCTGTAGTGTCTGGTGAGTATTGGCTAAGCCAATCAACAAGATTCATATCTGTGTTAAAGAAACTTGAATTATCAAGAGGCAGATATGCATTTGTTATGGTAACACCCCAATTAAATGTGCCTGCATCGGGTTTAGCCCCGTTACATATTATCTCAAAAAGAGCGGTCATAGCACGCGGGTCACGTGATACAAACGCTATTTTGTCATCTTTCTCAACATTGAAATTTACATCTTTGAAAAGAGTGACTCCGTCAACTGATGCAGAAAGACCCTTAACCTCAAGAACCATATTACCTGGTTCACGCTCAGGTGTGAATATAATTCCCGGATACTTACGTGTTGAGGGCTTAATTTCCTCAATATTGAGTTTCTCAAGCATCTTACGGCGGCTTGTAGCCTGCTTAGACTTTGCAACATTGGCACTGAAACGGCGTATGAATTCCTCCAACTCCTTCTTCTTCTCCTCCGCCTTTTTATTCTGCATCTGCTGCTGACGCAGGGCAAGTTGGCTTGACTCATACCAGAATGAGTAGTTACCTGCAAAAAGTTGTATTTTACCGTAGTCAATATCAATAGTGTGTGTACTTACGGCGTCAAGGAAGTGACGGTCGTGGGAAACAACTAAAACAGTGTTCTCATAATTTGCAAGATAGTCCTCAAGCCAGCGTATGGTATCTATATCAAGGTCATTGGTAGGCTCATCAAGAAGCAGGTTATCAGGTTTGCCAAACAACGCACGGGCAAGCAGAATACGCACCTTCTCCTTACCGCTCATATCCTTCATAAGAGTATAGTGGAACTCCTCTTTTATTCCCAAACTGCTAAGAAGTGAGGCGGCGTCACTCTCAGCGTTCCAGCCGTCCATCTCAGCAAACTGCTCCTCAAGTTCAGAGGCGCGTATGCCGTCCTCCTCCGTAAAATCCTCCTTTGCGTATATGGCGTCTTTCTCCTCCTTAACCTTCCAAAGTTTATCGTGCCCCATCATCACTGTATCAATAACAGTGAACTCATCAAACTCAAAGTGGTCCTGTTTCAAAACAGAGAGACGCTCATTAGGTCCAAAGGTTATGGTTCCTCTTGTTGGTTCCAAATCACCACTAAGCATACGCAGAAGCGTAGATTTTCCCGCACCGTTCGCCCCTATTACTCCATAACAGTTCCCTGCTGTGAACTTAAGGTTCACATCTTGAAACAAAATTCTCTTACCAAACTGAATCGCTAAATTTGATACAATAATCATAATAACCTACCTTTAAATTTTGAAGGCACGAAGTTACAAATTTTTTATTCAACTGCAAAGTTACTGTTCCACCTTGCGGTATTTTCCTTCAATTATGAGCATACCCTCATAAATTTCTCCACCACTGGACTTTTTAAAATGAGTTGCGTCCAACTCAGAGCCTTTCTCGTGCTCTTCTGTAGCCATATAGCGGTTATCCCATATTTTGCCCTTGATGGGTTTAAGGGTTGCCACATACTTATATCTTGATTTGTTTGTTTTGGGGTCTATGATACGTTGCACCACCTGGAATTTGCTTTTAGGTGTTATACCCTCCTTCATTCCAACTTTGGCGGCATAATAGAGTACCTTGCCTTTATCATTCCTCTCTACTTTGTAGATAGGTGTCTTTAACTTGAAGTCCTCATACTTTACCTGAAGTTGCGCTATGTTCTTATCCTGGCTTCTGGTGCAGTTTATCTTTACCAAATCATGGCGGTCATACTTACCTTTTAGCACAGAGTTCTCATCATACTCATATTCGTGAGCCACATATCTCACCTTGAACAAAGAGTCATTACGCTCAAACGCCCTGATTTTCTCTTCATCGGGGGTCTCTGTATAGTAGTATTTGTAAAAGAGTGCGGCAATGGAGTCATTCCATTGAAGTTGAAAGAGGTATGAGTGGTTGCGGACTTTGAACCCTGTGAAACTGTCGGCTATGGCACCTGCCATATTCGCCATATCCCTACCTGAGTGTCCTCCAATAAAAGCGTCTGTAAGGCTTCCAAGCACTGATAATGCCGCCTTTGCCGCCTCAGCCTTCTGCTCTGCAGTCACGTATGTCATATCATTCACAATGATGAATGTCTGTGATATGAGTTCCTCTCCTGCATCAGCAAGCATATCCTCTCCCCTTATTGTGTGGCGAGCCATCTCAACATCAAGTGCTGTGGCGTCATATAATCCACGTTCCTGAATAAGGCTTGTATTGAATGTTGCTGTGGAATAGTTAAATTCAACAGAATCAGGTGATGAGAGGTTGAACCACTTGGCAACCATCAACATTCCAACATTGTTCTGATTGAGAAAACTCTCCAAAGCCAATCCGTTCTTCTCAATATCTGATTTTGAGAGATTCTTACCATATACAGCCTTGTACAAACCATCCTTATTCCTCTGCACACCTGTAAACCAACTGTTATCCAACACCTTTATTCCAATATCGTGGTTATCATATTTGTCAGGAGTAGGAATCTCAAGATAGGCCTCTTTTATATCCTTCCCGAACTCATCTTCAGGGTGTAACACCATCATTGTGGCAATAGCGTTACGACGGTACCGTTGCAGCCCGTCATTGACAATATCCTGTGCAGAGCTTTCCACACAGGATATTGCAAGCATAATTATAACTGATAATCTTATCTTAGCCAAGGGAATACTGTTGTTACTGGCTGTTGGTGATTTCCGTAGGCTATTCCTACCTGACGCATAGCATCTATACGCTGTTTCTCCAAATCAACCTGGTCTTGATATATCTTCATCTCAAACTTCCAGTCATCAAGCACCTTAGACTTGATTTCTGTATAGAGTGCCATAGCGTCACCATAGCAAGAGGCATCTGGAAGAATCTGTGACAGATACTGACCTGCGGCCTTGGCACCTTCTGAATTCTGTTCTGCAGCCCACGCTGTACGTGCCTGTGCCAAATTAACCTGACAAAGATGGTCTATATATTGTTGATATATCTTTTGTGATAGGGCAAGTACCTCATTATAGCAGTCACAGACTTCGGGTACTGACATAAGGTCAAATATGGCTGCCTCATACTCCTTCTTGTCTGCCTTACTCTGAGCAATCTGCATAATCTGAGAGCAGCGTGCGTTATAGTAGGCTATAATCTTGCTCTTACCCTCATTCATAAAATCAGATAGTTGCTTGTTATTCACACTTATGTTCTTAATACCATTAATATACGCCTTGGTGTCATTTGTGCCTATTGCCTTAATCTCCATTGATGTGCTTGAGAATACCTTTTGGTCATAATAGTCGGCAATGTAGAATGTCATTTCCAAATTCTCAACTACCTGAGCAGGAGGTCCAGGCAGAATATCCTTTGTAAGCGGTGTGATTACCGTTGTAATGAAGAACCGGCTGAAATCCTCATTGGCCGCCACACCGTTCTTGACTGCTATCTGTTTAAGTTTGTTTGTCAGATAACTCTTGGCTCCAGTCTGTATTGCCTCACCCTCTTGGTCAGGAATCATTATTGAAAGGTGAATCAAACTGTTCTTATCACTGAAATCTACAGTCTGGGCGTATGCCTGAATGCCAAACATACAAATACCCAATATAATAAAACTTAATTTTTTCATATTTTTCACCTGTTTTTAATTATTTCTCACCAAGTATCAAATACGCTCTACCTAAACCTCTGTTTGCTGTCTTAGATTCTATTTGGTATGTCTGCTTAAGGTATTTACGCAGATTGTCTGCAAATACCTTTGCTGTCATAGCCTTGCCCTTCTCATCCATAAGAGGCATACGAACCTGTTCAAACAACATATAGTTCTCAGAAGACTCTGATTGAGAGTAACGATGCTCAACGGTGTTCTGGTGCATCCAGTCATCAATAATCTCACTGAGTTCTGTACCACCAAACTCGCTCTCCAAATCAAGTCCAGAGCCGTTATCAAACACACGCACTTCAAATATGCCCTCACGTCCGTTGTCAAACAAATCATTAAAATACTCTTCAAGACGTCCTGTAAACTCATCCATCTTGTCAATAACAGCCTCTTCAAGCAGCACAGGCACCTCTGAACTCATAGATGGGGCTCCGCTTCCGCTTGCACCGGCTATCTGTTTGTCTGTGTATGAATCAAGACCTCTTAAAATATATGTCAGAGTCTTTTTAGGACCGTTTTCTGATACAGACCAACCTAATTGAATAATAATATCAGCCTTAGCGGTGTTTTTTAACATATCCAACGGGCTCTGGGCTATTGTTGAGCCAGACTTGCTTGTTGTCATATTCATTTCAGCCGTGCGGTTTGCAATGGATTTAAGATTGCTCTCCAAATCCTTTAGCGGGAAACCACGGTCAGCCATCATTTCATTAATCTTTGAGATTGCAAGCATCAGGTTCTGGTCACTTTGCAACGCTCTTTTATAATCAGGAATTCTCTCTACGGTTCCCTGATTGTCATAATCTTGCATATAACCGTTCTCACTACACCAAGCATCACTTGGAACAACCATAAGAGTTGGTTTAGTTGCGTGAGATTCTGCTAATGCTGACACTGCAACTAATAGCGATGTTACAAAAATCAATATTCTTTTCATATCTAAAAGTTATTTGTTTATCAATTATCCGTTTGACAATACTAACTGTTTACGGTTTAATAATACCGTCATCAATAAGACGTTGTTTAAGTTCTGCACGCAAAACTCTTACTGTAATGCCGTAATACATCTGCTCCTTGCGGTAGCCCCATTTCTTAGAGAGTATGCGCTGGTCTTCCATACTTATATACTTCAAATACTCACCTTTATCTTTGAAGAATACATTAAAATAGTACTCATATTTCTCTTTAGCGTTAACCTCAAGCAACAACGGTTGTGTGTTGCAGCCACCGTTACCACTCTTGATACCACTGAAGAGAACTTCATAAACGGCGTTTTTCTTAGCCTGTTCTATGGCATCAGTGCGGTTACGTCCCTTGCCATACACCCTAAGTGTCTGAGAACCGTCAAGTTCCACATTCAAGCACTCTGTAGGTATGTTCTGATATGCACCTAAATCACTCTTCTTTGCCTCTATTGACATTGGAGCAACTATCAGCAGTGCCAAACCTATTAAATAACTTTTCTTCATATCATTAAAGTTTTTAGATTAAAATTCGTATGCGACTCTTCCCATAAGGAAGTTTGTGTATTTTGCTGATACGTATGGAACAGCCTGAGTCTGAGTGCCTGCTGTATAGTCACTATATCTTGGCAAAATCTGTCCCATATAACTTATACCAAGCAACACTGTATGACGTGGTCCTACTATCTTAATACCAAGTGTGGGAGCAAAGAAGAATCCCTGACCTTGCAGTTTATCACCACCTATTACAATTCTAGGGTCGTCTCCAGCGGCAGCGCTCTTAACAGTTTCAGCCTGGTTCACAAACTTTCCAGAGAAGGTGTAACCTGCGTCAAATGACCAATATGGAACGCACATACGGGTTGCCATTGACATAATGTTACCTCGTACATCTATATAGAGTGGCAATGCCCACTGTGAGCCGCCCAAGCCCTCTTTTGGATTAGACGGGTCTGTCCAATTATAACCTGAACTGATTGGCTCCGGATAACTCCTGCCATCTGCTGAGGCAAAGTTCAAATCACCAAGATAGTAGCGGAAGCCAAGACCTACACCTATGCGTATCCACTCATTGAATCTGTATCCGTTAATCCAATGAATATCAATATTACACATATTAGGTTTACCACCAAAATCAACGGCTCCGCCACCCCAAATCTCAACAGCGGTCCAATAGCCCTTCTCTGCTGTATCATAATCCTTATATGCAGGACGTTTCGGGGTCTCAGGCATTGTGACAGCGGTGCTACCAATCTGTACCTTTTGCACATCTATGGTTTTGTAAGTCAAGGTGTTGCCATTTGAAACAATTTCCACAGTGGTAGCATCATTCTTTTTTACCTCACCTTTTACAACATTACCGTTCTTAAGGTAAACCACATCTTGTGCCATCATTGAACATACACATGCGGCACATAAAATTAACGAAAGTATAATTTTTTTCATAAAAAAAGCCTTTTTTATGACGGCTCCGCACATTTATACGTATGAGAGCCGTCTGTTAATTATTAAAACCCTGAACTTAAACTTTTAAGTACACCAGCCTCTTCCAAATCCTTGCGCAGTTGGTCTTTTTGAACAGATACCACAACACCTACCTTATACTCTCTTCCAACCTTTGATGTCTCTGGAGCACCAGTGGCAGATGCGTACTTTGCGTAATCACCGCCCTCAGCAAAGAATCTGTCAAAGAAATCCTGATGCTGGCTTGCAACCTCAGCCTTGGCTAAAGGACGCTGTGAGTTGCACTCTCTGCCCTTACCCATAACACCTTTGAAGATAACACCGTGAACAGCGTTTTTAATAGCCTGTTTCTGTGCTTTTGCTTGTGATTTTGAATATGAGTAAACCTTGACAAGGTAAGTGCCTTGCGCACCTACACCGGCACATTCAATATCATATTTCCACTGTTCTGTGTTTTTATCGGCAGAAGATTTCGCCATACACACTGATGCCATCATAACGGTTGCCAGAAATAAAACAATCTTTTTCATATTATAAATTTTAAAAATGTTTAATGTAGGCTACAAATATATGCAGAAATATCTTTTTATGCAAATTTGTCTCTTTGACTTATTAACAACCGCAAAGTTTAAACAAAAAACCTCCGATAATAAGTTTTTTCTTATCGGAGGTGAAAGATTTTTCGTTTCGTTTCACTCCACTCAAAATGACGGGAGGAGATGACGAGACTTACTCTGCAAGCAGAATGTTCATAATATCTACAGCGGCTTTTGAAACGCTTGTACCAGGACCAAAGATGGCGGCAACGCCAGCCTTGTAAAGGAAGTCATAGTCCTGAGCAGGAATCACACCACCTGCTATTACTATAATATCCTCTCTGCCAAGTTTCTTAAGCTCCGCTATAACTTGTGGAATGAGAGTCTTGTGACCAGCGGCAAGTGAAGATACACCAAGTACGTGCACATCATTCTCAACCGCCTGCTTAGCGCTCTCCTCTGGAGTCTGGAACAGAGGACCCATATCTACGTCAAAGCCGCAGTCAGCATAACCTGTTGCTACTACCTTAGCGCCACGGTCATGTCCGTCCTGACCCATCTTGGCAATCATAATACGTGGTTGACGACCCTCTTTCTTAGCGAATTTGGCTACAAGGTCACAAGCCTCCTTGAAGCTTGGGTCTTGATTTGCTGTTGAACTATACACTCCTGAAATTGTTCTAATTGTTGCTTTATATCTACCTACAACCTTCTCACAAGCGTATGAAATCTCACCAAGTGAGGCTCTTACGCGGGCTGCCTCAACGGCAAGTTCAAGAAGGTTACCCTCTCCGGTCTCAACACACTTTGTAATGGCGTCAAGAGCCTTCTGAACATCAGCCTCACTACGGTTTGCTCTGAGGGCGTTAAGACGCTCAATCTGCTCTGTACGTACTGTTGTGTTGTCAACCTCAAGAATATCAATCGGGTCTTCGTGGTCAAGACGGTATTTGTTAGTACCCACAATTGTCTGTGCACCTGAGTCAATACGAGCCTGTGTACGGGCGGCAGCCTCTTCAATACGCATCTTAGGAATACCTGTCTCAATAGCGGCTGCCATACCTCCAAGTTTCTCAATCTCCTCAATGTGAGCCCAAGCCTTCTCAGCAAGTTCATTTGTAAGAGACTCCACATAGTAAGAACCTGCCCAAGGGTCAATCTCCTTACAAATCTTTGTCTCCTCTTGAATATAAATCTGAGTGTTACGGGCAATACGTGCAGAGAAGTCTGTTGGCAATGCAATAGCCTCATCAAGAGCATTTGTATGAAGTGACTGTGTGTGACCAAGAGCGGCACCCATAGCCTCAATACATGTACGACCTACGTTATTGAACGGGTCTTGCTCTGTTAGTGACCAACCAGATGTCTGGCAGTGTGTACGCAGTGCAAGAGATTTAGGATTCTTTGGATTGAACTGCTTAACAATCTTAGCCCAAAGCATACGCGCGGCACGCATCTTGGCAATCTCCATAAAGTGATTTGTACCAATAGCCCAGAAGAATGACAGACGTGGTGCGAACGCATCAATGTCCATACCTGCGTTCACACCTGCACGCAAGTACTCAAGACCATCGGCAAGTGTATAAGCCAACTCAATGTCAGCGGTGGCGCCAGCCTCCTGCATATGATAGCCGGAGATTGATATAGAGTTGAACTTAGGCATATTCTTTGATGTATACTCAAATATGTCAGCAATAATCTTCATAGAGAATTTAGGTGGGTAAATATAGGTATTACGAACCATAAACTCTTTAAGAATATCATTTTGAATAGTACCTGCCATCTCCTCAAGTTTAGCACCCTGTTCCAAACCTGCGTTTATGTAGAATGCCATAATTGGAAGAACGGCACCGTTCATTGTCATAGAGACAGACATTTTATTTAGAGGAATACCGTTGAAAAGAACCTTCATATCCTCTACTGAACAGATAGATACACCAGCCTTACCAACATCACCTACAACACGTGCGTGGTCTGCATCGTAGCCACGGTGTGTGGCAAGGTCAAAAGCAACAGATAGTCCTTTTTGACCAGATGCAAGGTTTCTACGATAGAAAGCGTTTGACTCTTGTGCTGTGGAGAATCCCGCATACTGACGGATTGTCCAAGGACGCATAGGGTACATACCACTGTAAGGTCCACGTAAGAATGGAGCCAGACCAGCGGCATAGTTAAGGAAATCAAGGTCCTTAATATCTTCTTTAGTATAAATTGACTTAACTGGTATTTGCTCAGGAGTAAGCCAATCTGCCTGATTGCCACATTCAGCCTTTGAAGGGGCAACTTTCTTAATATCTATATCATTAAAATTTGGTTTCATGCTACGCATAGATTTTTGTCATGACTCGGAATAACAAACAAGTTTGTTCTTCGCTCGCTATTCCAAAAATTCATACTACTGGTTAATACTTAATTTATCATTAAACGATTTAAGTGTCTCAAGTACATTGCTGCGTACGTGAATGAAGTTCTCAATGCCAGCCTTTTGTAAATCTTCCATACAAGCAGGAGCACCTGCAACTACGAATATCTCCTTACCGCCTATCGCATTGAATGCAGGAATAGCAAGTTCAGCGTATTCATCATCACTTGAGCAAAGTACAATAATATCTGCCTTAGCCTTACGTGCCGCCTCAACACCAGCCTCCACTGTGTCAAATCCAAGGTTGTCAATAACCTCATATCCGGCACAAGCAAAGAAGTTACAAGAGAATTGTGAGCGAGCCAGACGCATTGCAAGATTGCCTATTGTAAGCATAAATACTTTAGGACGCTTGCCTGAATTCTCAACGGCAAGACGCAATGTCTCAAACTCCTCAGCACCACGTGTCTTAGGAAGTGTCTCAAGTTCAGCGCCACCACCGCAACAGCAGCAGCACTTCTTGCCACTCTTCTCAATCTTCTTGGCGGCTGTCTCATTGAAGTTAGGGAATTGGTTTGTGCCAAGCAGAGTCTCCTTGCGTGCTGCAACAGATTTCTGACGGTCAGCGGCTATAGCCTTAACCTCCTTAACTATTGAGCCATTCTCAACAGCGGCGAAGAAGCCACCGTTATTCTGAATCTCAAGGAATATCTTCCAAGCCTCAGCGGCAACCATTGCTGTAAGGTTTTCAAGATAGTAAGAACCTGCGGCAGGGTCAACAACCTTGTCAAAATGTGACTCCTCTTTAAGCAGAAGTTGTTGGTTGCGGGCTATACGCTCTGAGAAGTCATCAGATGCCTTGTATGTTACGTCAAACGGACGTACAACCATTGAGCATACACCACCAAGAGCGGCACTCATAGCCTCTGTCTGTGAACGCAGCAGATTTACATGAGCGTCAAAAACAGTCATATTGTATGTTGAAGTTGTGGCACATACGCACATTTTAGCGGCACAATCACAAGATGGCTTGTAAGCCTCCACAATCTTAGCCCAAAGCAGACGACCTGCACGGAATTTGGCAATCTCCATAAAGTAGTTGCCACCAATACCCATATTGAACTTAATTGCCTTGCCAGCCGTCTTTGCATCAATGCCAGCCTCTGTAAGCATCTCCATATATTGGTTACCCCAGGCAAGAGCGTAACCCAACTCACGAGTGCAATTCACACCAGCATTACAGAACGCTTTTGCACCAACGCCAACTGTACGGAATTCCGGAAGTTTCTCACCAGCCTTCACAGCAGCCACGATAAACTCTGAAACCTCAGCGGCACTTAGTTTTTTGCCTTTGCGAAGCATTCTCTTAATAGGGTCAACATTTATTGAACCTTTCACCTTTGAAGGGTCAAAGCCATTTGCCTTGAAGTTCTCCACAAGAAGGTCAACAAGTTCTGCGGTCTTCTTAACGCAGACTTTGAAGTTAAGTTCTACCTTCTCAGCGTCAATGCCTTTAAGAAGTGTTGCAATATAAGCGGCGTTAAGCTCATCGGCGTTCAACTTGAAACCGATGGAATCAACACCCTTTGTAAGAATGTCAAGAGCCTTCTTGTTAGCCTCAGCGGCACCTAACTCCTTAACATTGATGTTCTGACGCACACGCCATACATTGTTCTCCTTATTACCACGTACAAACGGGAACTTACCAGGAGCACTCTCTGTTGTCTGCAAGCCATTCAAATCCTCCTGACGGTAGAACGGCTGCACATTGAACCCCTCAGGAGAACGCCATACAAGTTTTTTTGTAAAGTCGGCACCCTTCAGGTCAGCAGTGATTTTGTCCATCCATTCCTGCGTTGAGATAGCAGGAAAGTCTGCCAAAAAATTCAATTTTTTTGTTGCCATAATTTTTTATAATTAGTAATTAATTGTTATATATACGCTTTAACAAAACACAAAGGTATAGTTTATTTTTATGTAATTCAAATAATTTTATCAACTTTTTGCGTCATTCTGAGCGTCAACGATTTTTCGTTACCTACGCTCCACTCAAAATGACGTGGATGAAGGCTTCTCTTTTTTTGGCAAATACTCCATTTGAATGTTTTGCATCGCTCCCCAAATACTGTATCTTGCGTCCTTATTAAGTTTTTCCAATTCTGAAAGTATTTGTTTCATATCGGCACGGTTTGAGGCTGTCTCATACGGGCAGTTCTTAATCTGTTTCTTAAAACCTTTAATTAATGCAAACTGCTGTAACTCGCACTCTTTGATAAGACATAACGGGCGTATTATTGAGAAATCCATCTTGTTCATTTTCAGTAGCGGAGGCATAGTGGCAAACGCCCCTTGAAACGTGAGGTTCATAAGAAGAGTCTCTATAATGTCATCTTGGTGATGTCCTAACGCTATTTTAGAGCAGCCTAACTCAGAGGCAGTCTCAAACAACTTTTTACGCCTGTTCCAAGAGCAGAGAAAGCAAGGAGACTTACGTGTGTCTGTAGATTGGTCAAATTCAGTCTCCACTATGTGCAGTGGTATGTCAAAACTGTTACAATAGTTTTTCAGATACTCAATGTCTGATTGATATGGTATGTTTCTAATTATAATATGTGCCGCCTCAACAGTAAACTTAGGTTTAAAGATTTTCATCCTTTCAGCAAAAAAATCCACTAAGGCAAGGCTATCCTTCCCACCGGATAGTCCTATAAGAATCTTATCGCCATCTTCAATCAAGGCATAATCTTTCAACGCCTTTGAGAATTTGCCACGCAGGTGATATATAAAGGTGTTGTCTGTCATAGATAGCCTAACTCCAACTGCGCCTCCTCACTCATCATTGATCTGTCCCACGCTGGCTCAAATACTATGTTTACGGTAACATTATTGACGCCTTCAACACTTTGTACTTTCTGCTTTACATCTTCGGCTATAAACTCTCCCATAGGACACCCTACCGCCGTAAGGGTCATATCTATGGTAACATTCTTATCATCATCAACATCAATTTTATAGATAAGACCTAAATCATACACATTTACGGGCATCTCCGGGTCAAACACTGTTTTAAGCATTTTGACTATACCCTCTTCTATTTGTAGAAATTCAGACATTTTATACTTCTATTAAAAGATTCTTCGCTTCGCTCAGAATGACGTAAAGGGTGCTCTGACTGTTTACAGACCGTTAGGTAATGACGGAAAGGACGCCCCTTGTACCTTGACCCTTGTACCCTGACCCTATTTACTTTATAACCATCTCTGTTACTACCGGCACGTGGTCTGACGGGTGGGTTGTGTAGCCCAAGTCATCATTATCAGCATTGTATGACACAGGCTCCGCAAACGCCGCATTATACAAAACATAGTCTATACGTTTTGGTAATATATCCGTTGAACTGTAAAGCCCGGTATATGTATTTCCCTTGCATGCACAGTCTGCGGCAAGTTCAGGGTTTGCAAGTTGAGCGTCATTACATATATATCCGCCCTGAGCCGCCTCACCCATAGTAATGTATGAGTCATTCCATACCGCTGTCAGTTTTGTATAAGCCTCCTCTTCAGGACGGCAGTTGAAGTCACCCACAAAGAACATAGGCGAATCACCTGATATTGAAGGTACAATCTGCAACGCTATATCCGCCTCTTTTGAACGAGTCTTAATGCCTGTGGCACTGGTCGGATGGTCAAAGTGGGTGGCGAAAAAGAAGAACACATCATTTGTCTGACGGTCTTTTAACTTAACCCATGTCACCATACGGTTGAAAGATGCCCCACTTATCTTTGACGGCTTATCTGGTGTATTTGAGAGAAAGAAACGCCCTTGGTCAAGCTTTACAAATTTAGTCTTTTTATATATAAGTCCGGTCTCCTCTCCCGTACCGCCAGCCTTGTATTCCTTACCATTGTCACGCCCGTAACCTATGTATTCATAGTCACTCATTGATTTTATGAAATCGGGTGCCTCATACGTAGTAATCTCCTCTATGCCGCAAACATCCATTGAATGCTTGTGAATCATCTCAAACACTTTCTCTTTACGATTAGGCCAAGCCTTGTCGCCCTTGTCATCTCCGCTTTGACCGCCATTATAATATCTGATATTATAGTTGCACACTTTATACTTATCAGAAGTCTCGGCAAGCGTCACCTCTGAGAATATAGGAGTAACCGTAGTGTCTTTTGAGACCTGGAATGAGTCTCTTACAGCCTGACCTTTGAAAACATTGACGCCCTCAAAAAAGTGATTGTTGTCTGCCACTATCTCACACACAACATATTTACCCGCCTTCACTTTATCTCCGGATTTAAGCTCCACTCCTCCCGATGTCATCTTTACCGTACCACCACTGACAGCAGCAATAGAGACTTCATACTCCTTTTCCACAGGGGTTGGAGTTGGTTCTGGCTGCGTAGTCCTCTTATTACAAGCCACACACGCTATTACGGCAAAAGAGGCAAAAAAAAGATAGATTTTTTTCATAATAATTGTATTACTAATTAAAGGTGTAAAGATATGAAAAAATATTATACAAATCAGCTTCTTTTATAAATTAAAATATTACCTTTACAATCATTGTATGAACACAAAAAGAAGATGACTAAATTAAAAGTATATAAGGCATCGGCAGGGAGTGGCAAAACAGAGGCTCTCAGCCAGGAGTATATAAAAACGCTTCTACACACTGATTTAAGTGACAAGGAGAAGTTCCGCCGTGTGCTTGCGGTAACCTTCACAAACAAGGCTACCGCTGAGATGAAAGCCAGGATTGTTGAGAAACTATACAACATATCAAAACAAGAGAAGCCACAAGATATTGCAGGAGAGGTCATCAGCCCCGATAAGGCAAAAAGGCTACTCAGCGCCATTCTCCATAACTACTCATATTTCAGAGTCTCAACCATTGACAAGTTCTTCCAACTTATAATAAGGGCGTTTGTGCAGGAACTCGGTCTCAGTTCCAACTATATGGTTGAACTTGATGAAGGAGAGGTTATCAGAGACACTATTACTGATATTCTGCTGAAGATAGGCGATAAGGAATATGCTCCGTTTTTTGAGTGGTTTTACAAAAATCTGACATCAGCGGAAGAGAGCGGTGAAGATGTGAAACTGAAAACCCTACGCAAAAGCCTTGAGAATTTCTCATATCAGATTTTCAATGCAAAATATACTGACATAAAGAGTTCGCTTCCTGATTTCAGCACCTATAAGACAGAGGTGGAGAAAATTAAGAACCGACGTGGTTATATATTTGGAGAACTTCTCTCCATTGCAAAAGAGTTTAAATCAAAAATGGCGGCGGAGCCGTTTAAGGAGACGGACTGCACTACAGGGTCATTCACTTCACTCAATGATTTGCTTACAAAAGGGAGATACCCCGATATAAACGCAAGACTGGCTCAGTGGAAAGAGAAACCTCTTTACAAAAAAGGGAGCGAGCATAAAGAGCAGATTGATGACGCCTACCAACGATGGATGCAGGAGTTAATTACAAAGTTTATTGATACTGCTGAGAGATACCGTGAAGAGTTCAACACATGCTCCCTAATTGTAAAAAACGCCCCATACTTCCTCTTATTCAATGAATTGGAGAGAGAGATACGCAAGCATACACAAAGTGAGAACACTCAGTTATTGAGCAGTTCAAATGAGTTCATAAACAAGATAATAGACGGAAGTGACACCCCGTTTATCTATGAGAAGACAGGTACCTTTATTGACAACTATCTTATTGATGAGTTTCAGGACACATCACGCCTTCAGTGGAACAATTTCAAGCCTCTTATAGCGGACAGTTACGCAAGCGGAATGGAGAACCTTATAGTGGGAGATGTAAAACAGAGCATCTACCGTTTCCGTGACTCTGACTGGTCCATACTTGACCACGGCATAAGTGAGAGTTTTGACACTATGCCAACGCTTCTTGACCACAACTACAGAAGTTTGGGGAATATAATTGAGTATAACAACGCTCTGTTCAAACGTCTCTCAGCCTTTCTGCAAGATACATATAACACCTTCTCTAACCGCAATGACCATACCATAACAGACGCATATTCTGATGTGTGTCAGTTACTGCCCACCCCACGGGAAGGGACAGATGATATTGATGTTAAGGGATTAGGATATGTTAGCGTAAATCTATTACCGTATTGCTCAAAAGAGGAATACAATGAGGATGTGTTTAAAAAAGTATTAGAGAACATACGTGAACTACAATCAAAAGGATACAATTTATCTGACATAGGGTTAATCTACAGATGGAAGAAAGAAGCTGTTGAGATTGCGCAATTCCTTATCAGCAACGGCATCAATGTAATTTCAGAAGAGGTTCTGCTTATATGTTCAAACAGTGCTGTTAATGATATAACTGCGGTATTGACATACATAGTCAACAGAAATGACAAGGCAAGCGGTCATATTGTAGAGAATTATCTACCACCTGAAATTAACGGAAGCATAGCACAACTGTCAAAGTTACCTTTATATGAACTTATTGAACAGATTATCTATGTGTGCGGAATGGATAAAGATGAGTCAAATATTCCGTATCTCAACGCATTCAGAGATTTAGCAGCGGACTATATTGACAAGAAAGGTTCTAATATAAAGGAATTTTTAGAGTGGTGGAATGATGTAAAGGAGAACAAGTCTCTTACAACTTCAACAACCGCCGATGCCGTAAACATAATAACCCTTCACAAATCAAAAGGGTTGGCATTCAAGGCTGTCATAATTCCTGAGATGAATTGGTTGTTCAAGAAAAACAACCAGGCCGTTGACATATTATGGGAGAAGATTCCAGCCTCAGCACCTGAATACAGCACTCTAAAATGCGTGCCTATTGAGTTCAATTCCTCAATGAGGGATTCCATATTCAAAGATGGATACTATGATGAGGTACTTATGCAATACATTGACAACCTCAATCTTTTATATGTGGCGTTCACACGTGCCAAATATGTATTAATAGGTTACTGTAGCCAAACAAAATATAGCCACGACTATAACAAAGTAATCTCTTCAGTATTCCCAATTTTTAACGGAGATGTGGAGTTTCACATAGGAGAGATTCCCATCAACACTGATTTTGACAAGGGGAAAAAGGAACTGAAGAAATGTGAAGATAGAGAAAACAACAACTTTCAATTATCAATTTTCAATTTTCAATTATCACCGTCTGAGAAGATGGCGCTGTTTCCTCTGCGTGACGCTGACGGAATCACAGAAAAGACAGAGCGTGGAAGCCGCATGCACAGGATTATGGAAAAAGTTGTAACAGAGAGCGACATAGAACCACAAATAGAGGAGATGCTTCTTAAAGGGCACATTGACAAGGCTCAATATGACTCTCTGCTTACAGACCTCACAGAGTATGTGCGTCAGGCTCCTGTTGAATGGTTTGACGGCAGCCTTAGAGTTGTGACAGAGCGAACAATCATAAAAGTTTATAAAGACAATGACGGAAGAACCGTCAAAAGAGAAAAACGTCCCGACCGTGTGCTAATTAACACAAATAATGATACAGTTACTGTAATAGATTACAAATTCGGCGAACAGAAGGAGATGAGTCACTTATCACAAGTACGTGAATATATGAATCTATATAAAGAAGCCGGTCACAAGAACGTAACCGGCTACATTTACTATTTTGAGAATTTTGAGATAGTCAAGGTTGACTAACGCACAACCACTCTGCTATTATAGTAGTTCCCGTCTCCGTCAATAACATTTACTATGTATGTTCCGGGAGCGGCGTTGAGTTTCAAAGAGAAACCTTCTGATATATTGAATGTGCTGATTCTTCGGCCACTCAAGTCTGTGACATACACTTCAGCAATATTCTCAACTCCTTTTATATTAATCTCCCCCTCAGTAGGATTAGGATATAGTGTGAATTTCATATCTGAGTCATCAGTATATGAATTAACATTTGTGGTACCCCACTCCGTGTCAAGCCATTGGATTCTTTTAGACAAATAATCCAGCACCTCGTTCTTTTTTCTATATAGGTTTGCATTCCCGTACTTCGGCCACCTTTTGCAATCACATTGAGCGGCGACGTTAATTTTATCTATGAAGGCGTCAGCCTCTGCCTTAACTACAGAATACAGCGTGCCGCCTACCTCATTCCAACGTTTTTTACACTGGTCTTGGAATGATTTGTACTGAACCAAATCATCTATCCATATATCTCCCCATATAGGATACTCATATATATGAAGACCAATGGAATGGAGGAAAGCATTGCCGAAATCCCACACAGGTCCAAATTCAAGTTTTGTATTGGATCCTCTCTCTTTGTGCATATAGCAACTACCATGAAAAGATTCGCTATTGCCAATTACTTCTTGAACCAAATAAAAATTAACCAGTGTATCTAAATCTATATATTCTTCCCAACCACCATAATGAACGGCATCGTTAGTCTCATAAAGATAGTTCCACATATAATCATATTGCACCTTAGACATAACCTCAGGTGAGTGACTTGTAACCATTAGCCAATCTCCGTCTTTCTCCTCCATTTGGAATTGAATAGAAGAGTCTTCCCAATAGTTATCTATCTCAAGAAGCCAGCCGCCTGTAACAAGTGCAGGGTCTGTCTCTCCCTCTTCCTGCTCTGTTATCTGCACCCTGCTTGAACTTATCTTAATCTTGTCTGTAAGGAAATAAATTCCTCTGTAGGCTCCATTTATGTATAACTCAATTGGCTCGTATTTAGGCGTGTAAGCAAGCCCCATAGCACGGCTTAAGGCAAATCCAAGAGTATTACGCAAGAATGCGTCAGAGTCATCGGCATGGGCAAGAAGTGTAAAACTTTTATCTTTGACAAACCCAAGAGGCGCTTGTTTCTTATCAAATTTAAGTGCGTACGGCTTCTTATCAAAACCAGTCCACGTATAGTTGCCTCTACCCTTTGTCTGTGCAACAAGTGGTGCATCTTTTGTACCTAAAGACTCATACCCTGGAATGCCTGTTGCGTCAATATAGACTGTGGCAGGCACATAATTCTCATCATCTGTAATCTCAAGTCCTGAATTAGTATTAAGATACATTACAGGTAGTGTACCCGATGAAGGGTTGCATTTAACAGGAGCAGGTGCTACACCATCTGTTACTACTATACCATTGTATTCTGAAAATGATACAAGGATTTTTGATGTTTTATCTAATGTGAACATAACATTACCGTCACGTTCAGAATAACAGTCCACCGTTGATTGTGACGAATTAAATGACTCATAACCCCAATCAACACTCCATGAGCCTTTTGTTATTTTAAAAGAGTATGTTCCAGCACTCAACGTAGTCTCATAAATTCCGTCATCTGTAAGTTTGCAACCTGCAGGATTCCAATAAAACCCGCAACACCAGTTCTCATGTGCATTGCCGTCTCCCGCTATGAAATATTCCGGACTATCCACCGCCGAGACAGTAACGAGGCACGGCGACATCAACAATATGGTAAACAAAGTGGTAAATTTTTTCATATATATCTTTGGCTAACATAATTTTTGTAAAATTACAACAAAAACATTAAATTTGCAAGCAATTTTATTAGGGTCATTCTTTTTTTAACTTTCAACTTTCAATTTTCAATTATGAAAGTTATTTGCGTTGGTTGGAACTATGGCAGGCACGCCGCAGAGTTGGGTGAGGTCAACCCCGATGACACACGCCCGACCATTTTTCTTAAGCCTGAGACAGCCATTTTGAAAGAAAATAAACCGGTTTACATTCCTGACTTCACAAATCAGTTGGAATATGAGGTTGAGCTTATTGTTAAGATAAACCGACTGGGAAAAGGAATTGCTGAGAAATTCGCCTCCCGCTATTACGCAGAGGTTGGTCTGGGTATTGATTTCACGGCACGTGACCTTCAAAAACAGGCACGTGAGTGCGGTGAGCCTTGGGATATTTGCAAAGGGTTTGACGGTTCCGCTCCCATCAGTAAGTTCATTCCACTTGCTGATTTAGGCGGGGATATTCAGAATCTGAACTTCCGTCTTGACATTGATGGAAAAACTGTTCAAAACGGGCATACGGCTGATATGATTCACAACGTGGACGCAATAATCTCATACATCAGTCAGTTCTATACATTAAAGATAGGGGACATTCTCTTTACGGGAACACCAGAGGGAGTTGGAGCGGTAAAGATAGGAAATCACATTGAAGGTTGGCTTGAGGGGCGCAAGATGCTTGATTTTTATATTAAATGAGAAAATTCATTCATACACTATTTCTGATAATGGCAGTGACTATGTCATACGCCACAGATTTCTATACGCCTCTGACAACAGAAGGCTATATGACTGAGACAATCAATGCGGATGACGACTCACTAAGCCGTCTCACATTCACTGACGCCATTCACATTAACAACATTCCTTGGCTCATCACTGACTTTCCCGTTTCACAATCAAGTAAAGTCACTGATTTCATAGTTGAGCTAACAAACATAAAGAGCACTCCATGCACGTCAGATGAAGCCAGACTGCTTTACGGCATCGTGGAGGAACCAATTGTAAACAAGGAGATAACAACCACACGTGGTGAGAAAGCACTTGAAATATATGTATTGCCGTTTTTTATGAAAGACGGTGTGGTGCATAGAATTGAGAGCGCCACTCTACACATAAGTCAGACGTCGGGGAGATTAAAAACAGGAGGAGATGCGCAGACTGTTCAGAAATATGCGGCAAATTCAGTGCTGGCGAGCGGCAACTGGTACAAAATTGCCGTGGAGACATCAGGCTTATACAAACTGACATATTCTGACATACAGAAAATGGGGATAGGAGACCCTGCCGGCGTGAGGGTGTACGGATATGGGGGTGCACTTATTGATGAGGATTTGACCAGGGCTCTGCCACGATATGATGACCTGCCTGAAGTTGCCATATATATGGAAAAAGGTGCCGACGGTGTATTCTCCGAAGGTGATTACATATTGTTTTACGCACAAGGAGTGATAAAGGACAATATCTCCAAAGAGGAGCCATTACACTCATATACATATAACTATTGCAGCAAAGAGGGCTATTATTTCATAACCTGTGGGACGGGAGAGGGTCTGAGAATGGAGAACGCCGCATCACTTTCTAATGACGCCACACTCTTTTTCAACAAAACATTAACAGGTTATTACATACACTCTGATGAGACGAACCTGCTGGCAAGCGGACGTGAGTGGCTTGGCTATAAGTTCAGTGGCAGCACATTAAGCCGCACATTCACCATACAGGATAACAATATTGACACAGGTGAGGATTTTTATATTGACGCCACACTTGTAGGCCATTCAATTAGCAAGACACAATTTGACGTAGCCCTAAATGGCGGCAACGTTGGCACAGTCAACATTACCGCATCAACAAGCTCTCATATTGCTGGTAAGAAGGGGCTGTTTCAAAAATATTTGGATAACAATGCATCTTCAAACCCTCAGATTTCATTAAAATACTCACCATCCACAGCCTCTGACGCAGGTTACGTGTATTATATCTGTGCAAATTACTACAAACAGTTGATTCTGGACTCTAAAAACAGTTCCATTCTAATAACAAATCCCGATGATTTGACAATAGGTGTGATAGCGGAATATGAGATAACAGGAGCCACTGGTTCAACAATGGTTTGGGATATAACAGACCCTGTAAGAGCTAAACGGATTCCTGTTACCGTCTCAGGCGGCACACTCACATTCAAAGAGGAGCGTTCTGAATTCCATAAATACTTAGCATTTAACCCCGATGCCGCAAAAGCGCCAAAGATGGCAGGTGCTATCGGGAATCAAAACCTACATCAGTTAAGTGTGGCTGATATGGTAATCATAACACCATCAGAGTATATGAACGCAGCCAACCGCCTTGCTGATTTCCATCGTGTTAATGACAATCTTTCAGTACACGTCATAACTCCTGAGCTAATCTATAATGAGTTCTCATCGGGCACTCCTGACATATCCGCCTACAGACTGCTGATGAAGATGTTTTATGACAGAGCAATGGAGAGCGGAGGGAAACTTCCACAACATCTGCTATTTATGGGTATCACAAACTATGACAATCGTGGAATAAAAAACGGGAAGAGCCCATTTGTAGGTTATCAGTCACCTGAATCCCTCACCAGTACATCATCATACACAACTGATGATTTTTATGGTATGCTTGATGATAATGAAGGAGCGGTCATTTCATCAGCGACTATGGACATAAGTGTCGGACGTATGCCTGTAACATCAGCACAAGAGGCTGAGAATGTGGTCTCCAAAACTATTAATTATGTTACATCTTCATCTACGGGAGACTGGCGTGCATTGTGCACATTCTTAGGAGATAATGATGACGCTCATACTCACGAACAGCAGGCGGACCAACTTGCCACAATGGTGACGGAGACAAACAACAGTTACAAGACAGATAAGATATTTCTTGATTCATACATTGCAGAAAACAGTTCCGCCGGAACCTTTTATCCTGGAGCCAGAAACAAAGTCCTTCAAAATTTGAAAGACGGAACAGTTGTATTTACATTCGTAGGTCACGGAAGTCCGAACATACTAACAACAGAGCAGACAATATCAAAGAATGACATCTGCTCTATGTACAACAAAAACCTTGCGTTGTGGGCGACCGCAACTTGTGATTTCTCAAGATATGATGATGTCTCACACTCTGCCGGTATGGAGGTGATACTTAACCCTAACGGAGGTGGCATAGCCCTTTATACAACTACACGTGTGGTCTATTCTTCGGAAAACTTTAAACTGATGAAAGCCGCGTTCAAATATCTTTTTCCTGAAGCTAATGCAGAGCATAAGACAATAGGTGAGATATTCCGCCTTGCTAAAATAGATTTGAAAAACAACTCAAACAAACTTAATTTCACACTTCTTGGCGACCCTGCCATAAAGATACACTACCCAACCCACATAGTTAAGACTGATTCCATCAACCACGCATCTCCCACAGAGGCTGAAATGCAAGCACTTGGCATTGTGACTATAAGAGGTCATCTTGAGAATGCCGACACTGACACTTTAAAAGATTTCAATGGTAAGATATTAGTAACGGTGTATGATAAAGAGGAGACACTCAACACATTGGGACAGACAGGAGACAAGTCCAAATTTTCATATAATGACTACCCTAACAAATTGTTTAAGGGAACAATATCTGTTACAAACGGTCTGTTTGAGACAACCTTTATGGTTCCAAAAGATATCAGTTACCGCATTGACAAAGGTAAAATCCTATATTACGCATGGCAGGAGGGCTCTACTGACAATGATGCGTTCGGCAACAATGCGGATTTCAATGTAGGTGGCACAGACCCAAGTTATGAAGAGACAACCGTAGGACCGGTAATACGTGCCTATATGAACGCTCCTGAGTTTGTAAGTGGAGGGAAGGTTAACAATTCGCCCGTATTCTACGCTCATACATTTGATGATTATGGTGTGAACGTTGTAGGTGCCGGTATAGGCCACGATGCCACAGTAAGCCTGACAGGACCCGTTTCAGGAACCTACAATTTGAATGATTCATACGTGTCAGCACTTAATGACTATAAGAACGGGACATTCAAATATCAGTTCCGGAATCTGGAACAAGGTTCTTACAAACTTGATTTCAAAGTCTGGAATTTACAGAACATATCAAACACCACATCATTGGAGTTTGTTGTTGACACACTGGCGAGACCTGAAATTGAGGAGTTCACAATTTATCCTAATCCGGCTACAGACTACGCCACTATGTACTTGCGTCACAACAGACCTGAAGTTCCATTGAGTGTGACATTCAGAGTATATGATATGGAATGGAGGGAATATTGGAGTTCCACCGTGACAGAGAATACAGACGGAACATATCAGTCCACTTGGAAAATGGATGGAGGATTTAACAATGTTTGCAGCGGAGTATATTGGGTGAGAGCCATTATATCTATGCCAGACGGTAATTATACGCAACTTGTGAAAAAATTAATTGTTAAAACCAAATAAAATATAATATTTTTCAAAAAAGTGCGTTATCTTTGTAGCTGTTTTTGAAATGTAAAAATTTTTAACAAATGAAAAAGTACTTAACATTATTTCTACTTGTCATAGCAGGTTCAGTTTCAGTGCTTGCTGATGAATCCACAATTGAGACATTCAGCCCGATCACCACTGGTGCGGCTTTCCTTACAGTAGGTTCGGACGCACGAGCAGGCGGTATTGGTGACACTGGTGGAGCAACCGCTCCTGACGAGAACTCGCAATTCTGGAACCCATCAAAATATGCGTTCATCAACGGTATTGGCGGAGCAACCATATCATACGTGCCATGGCTCAGAAAACTTGTATCTGATATTGACCTTATATCAGCTACAGGATTTTACAAGATTAAAGATGTGCAGACAATTGCCGCATCATTCCGCTTCTTCTCAATAGGACAAGTACTTATTAGGAAAGACCAATCAGACCCTGGTTATAATGTTAAGCCGTATGACCTTGCGGTAGATGTATCTTATTCACGCATACTTGCAAAGAACTTCTCTATGGGCGTGGCGTTGCGTTTTGTATGGTCCGATCTTACAGGCGGTCATTCTGTTAGCGGAGATTATCTGGAACCAGGTTGGAGTATAGCGGCCGACATTTCAGGCTACTACGGACAAGATGTTGATTTTGCATGGGGCACTGGACGCGGAGCATTTGGTTTCAACATATCAAATATAGGTAAGAAACTTGAATACGGAGACTACCGCAGCGCGGCATTTATGCCTACACAATTAAAACTTGGCGGACATTTCCGTATGCCGTTTGATCAGTACAACGGAATGTCACTAAGCGTTGACTTCAACAAATTGCTTGTTCCCGCACGCCCTATACAGGGTGAGGGAGAGACCAATGAGGAGTATCAGAAACGTCTTGATGAATACTATAAGATGGACCCTATTACAGGTATAGGAAAGTCATTTGTTGATATGCCTGACGGCAGCAAGTTTGATTTCGGATATAAGATTAAACAGATAAACTTCTCACTTGGTCTTGAGTATGACTACAAGAATATGGTCTTTGTACGTATGGGTTACTTTAATGAGAGCCAGCAGAGCGGTAACCGTAAGTACATAACCTTTGGTGCCGGATTCCACTACAATGTATTTGAGATTGATGTGGCATATGACCTTGCGGTCGCTCGTAACAACCCGCTTGACCAGACACTTAAATTCACACTTGGCTTCAATATGGCAGGATTGAAGAAGATTGCCTCCAATGATGTCAAGGACGGAGACCTGTAATTTAGTGAAAAGTTAAAAGTTAATAAAGAAAAGTTAATAATGGCCTTCGTCCACCCCGCTTCTGCGGGGCGCCAAAAGGGCGAAAAGAGGCGTAGCCTCATAAACACTGTATTATATCCAAAACCAATTTTTTAATGTGAAAAAATAAATGTATTTATGAATGTAAAAATTGGTTTTGGATATGATGTACACCGCTTTGCCTCAGACAGGGAGTTGTGGCTTGGTGGTGTAAAAATCGAGCATTCACACGGTCTGCTTGGTCATTCTGACGCCGATGTTCTTATTCACGCCATCTGTGACGCTCTGCTTGGCGCGGCGTCACTCCGTGACATAGGTTACAACTTCCCTGACACAGACAACGCATACAAAAACATTGACAGTAAAATACTACTCAAACGCACAATTGACCTTGTACGTTCAAAAGGTTGGGAACTCTCAAACATAGACGCCACCGTCTGTGCGGAGCAACCGAAACTGAACCCGCATATAGAGCAGATGCGTCAAACCCTTGCATCGGTGCTCTCAACTGAGGTGGATAACATATCCATCAAAGCCACCACTACAGAACAACTTGGCTTTACAGGACGCAAGGAGGGTATTTCCGCATACGCGGTGGCTCTTATAATCAAGTAATTATAAACAACAGACAAAAAAAAGACTCCAAAGAGGATTTCTTCGGAGTCTTTTTAAGTTAGATGTACGCACCTCAGAAAGTGGCTGTAACATTTTGTCCTAAGAAAGTCTTAATTTGACCATCCGGATAAACAAGGAACCAACCTTTTGGAGTCAATATCTTAACTACTTTATCTGATTTACCATCTTCTGTTGCCTCTTCAGCACTGACAGGAGTTTTCCTCTGCCAAGATGCAGGGAAGTGGGAACTATCTCTCAAAGTCAAACTCAAACCGTCAGGACAAGTAAATGTACCGTTTTCAGCCACTCCCTCCATCCACTGAGTGGTGGCGGCATCCTCCTCATTCCAGAAAGTGAACTTAACCTCTATATTCTTAAGAGCGGAGCAACCACGGAACATCAAATAACAACTTCTGTCAGGAAGTGTACTTGAATTGATAACAGGAGCGGTCTCAAGTGAGGTGCAATACTCAAACATTTTAGCGAAACAACTCTCATCAAGCATCACAGCACCCAAAACAGGGGCTTTAACCAATTTTTCACAATGGCTGAACATTCCCATATAACATTGTGGCATTGCAATATCAGCAGGAAGATTTGGAGCCTGTACAATTCCGCTTCCCTTAAACATATACTCATAGCAGTTTTCAGCCAAAGTCTCCACCGCCAATACAGGAGCATCGGTCAAACTTGTACACTCATTGAACATATATCCATAGCAAGAGATTGCAAGTGTTGTGGCAGGAAGCACCGGAGCCTTGACAAGAGCCTGACAACTGTCAAACATTGCATAACAACTCATCTCGCCCACCTCTGTTGATGATATATACAATTGTGAGGCGTCTGTAAGATTTTTGCAACCACTGAAGAGTTTTATGAAGGCTGACTTTGGCAGAATACTGACCTTACCAGCCTGGCACAAAAGCGTTGTAGCGTCACCACTGACACTTATATCACCCTTGGTGGCGTTGAAATGGTAATAATCTGTCTGACTTGTGGCTGTGGCTGTTTCTGTAAGACTTGTATTGCAAAAATATATTTTATCACCCTCATTTAATATATACGGCGTATCAAGAGGGAAATCCCACCAGTTGGCGCCATCAATGCTGTAAGCGAAATTCACAGCCTTAGGCACACCTACAGATGAAAGAATCAATTCAGAACCGTCTGCATTTGCTGTAAAGCAAACAGGATTGGTTACCTGAATATCAGTATATGGAACCAGCCATTCAGCGGGGATATTGCTCACGCCCCTTGTCTTAGGCAATGCCGCAGGAGCCATAAACACACCACCCTCTGCAACTCCGCTAACCCAATTCTCTGTGGCGGTCAGATTATCCCAATTCTCAAACATAACTGAAATATAAGTCAGATTGGCACAATCTGTGAACATATTGTAATAACAACTGTCAGCAAGTGTTGTTGAGGACAAAGCAGGTGCGAATTTCAAATTTTCACAACCCTTAAACATCTCTCTGAAACTTGCTATACCCATTTTGGTAGATGGAAGTACAAGATTTGAGGCATCGGTCAATGTAGTGTTTTTTGCAAACAAATTATAGAAACCATAATCCGCCACACTCTCTGCGTTTCCACCTTGACATAACAGAGTGGAGAGGTCTCCGCTTACCGTATATTCACCGCTTGTGCCTGCAAAGTAATAATAAGTCTTGAGTCCTGTGCTGAATGATGTGGCAGTGGTTTCAATATTACAGAAATAGACTTTATCTCCCACATTCTCCATAGTAATATCGGTACCTATCTCATATCTCTTCCAAGTCAGGCTGTCTGTACTATAGACAAGGTCAATAGAGGCAGGTGCTTGTGATGTTTTATTCTCAAGATAGAGTCCTATGTTGGTTCCAGCCTGTGTTGCTGTGAAGCAGAGAGGGTTCACAGGAGCCACATCGGGGCAAGAGACTGCCCAAAGTTCAGGAACATTACTTACACCTCTTGTTTTTGGAAGGGCGCTAGGACAAATGAATGTGCCTTTCTGAGCCACCTCAAACAACCAGTTTGTAGTTGCTGTTGCAGGTTCCCAAGCAGAGAAAGCCACCTCAACAGAATCAATGTAAGCACAGTATGCGAACATCTCCTCACAACTGCCCTCTCCAAGTGAAGTGGCAGATATCTTAGGTGCTTTTTGTAACTTCTCACAATTGAAGAACATACGATAATAGCACTGTGCGGCAAGAAGTTTGGCTGGCAATGAATCAGGAACAGTCTCCAAAGACGTACAGTTATAAAACATCTGAGAATAACATGACTTGTTCATTATAGATGATGGCAAAATCAAATCAGAGGCATCTGAGATATGATAGTCATCAGCAAACAATTTGATGAATGAGAAATCCTTTATCAATTTCACTCCTCCCTTGCTACTTAACAGAGTGGTTATATCACCGCCTACGCTGAAATCACCTTTGTTCTTAAAGAAGTAATAGGCACCCTCAGACTTTGAAAATCCTGTGGCATCCTCGCTTTTGTTGCGGAATTTCACTGAATCTCCGTCATTCAACTGTATAGCGGTACGCACGGTGTAATCCTGCCACTCATCCTCATTGAGTTTGTACTGCAGAATCACCGCTGTAGGAGCGCCTACAGAATCAAGAAGCACTTCAGACAAATCTGATTTAGCCTTGAAACAGAGAGGGTCACCCACATTTGTGGCATAAGTTCCTCCCACACATAAAAACGCTACGATTGTAGCAAGAAGTAAAAATTTTCTATTCATACTGGTTATGCTTATATAAATGTTAATAAATTCTGTTTTTCCGTCTGCAAAGTTAATAAATATTTAGAAAAAGAGTTATCTTTGCACTATATTTTAAACCTGACGCTTATCCCAACGTCTTAATCAAGTAAGTGATATGAAAAAAAGTATTTTTTTGATAGTGTCTGTTATGGCAATCATTTTTTCAAGTTGTAACAAAGACCGTGACATAGCCATAGACTTCTCACAGTTGCCATTTACAGCTCAGGAGTTTGTAAGGAAGTATTTCCCTGCAAGTGCCAACCCGGCATTCAATAATCCTATAGTCACAAAAGACACAGAGTGGTTTGATGAAGACCCGTACACTGTTATGTTCACCACTGGAGACAAGGTTACATTCAGGTCCAACGGAGAGTGGAAAGAGTTTGACGGACGTACTGTTTTGGTTCCTGAAGAGATAATTCACTCCAACATCAGGGCTTGGGTTGCACAAAATTATCCTGGTGAAAAGGTGATAAAAATAGACAGAGGCAACCACGACATAGAGATTAAGCTAAGTAATATGGTTGAAGCCAAATTTGACTTGAACGGGAACATAATAAAAATTGAAATTGACGACTAATCAACATTTATAAATATTTAAATTCTAAAAGTTATGAAAAAGAGCGTTTTTTTATTTGTAGCCATAGTAATGGGTTTTTGTTCAAGTTACGCTGATGACAGACCTATAGCATTCACACAACTACCAGCCGCTGCACAAGCATTTGTACAAAAATATTTCCCTGCAAGTGCAAATCAGGCATTCCAGAACCCTATAGTGACAAAAGAGACAGAGTGGTTTGATGAGGATCCATATACTGTTATGTTCTTAACGGGAGATAAGGTTACCTTTACATCAAAAGGCGCCTGGAAAGAGTTTGAAGGACGCACTGTCCTGGTTCCTGAGGAGATAATTCCTGCCAACATAAAGGTTTGGGTTGCACAGAGTTATCCCGGAGCACAAATTATTAAGATTGATAAGGATTCCCGTGACATTGAGATAAAACTAAGCAATATGATTGAAGCCAAGTTTGACCTCAAGGGAAATATTATGGAACTTGACATTGATGATTAAATCCAATTATGAATATATCCTTCAATTGGTTAAAACAATACATTGATTTAAGTCTTGACGCTGAGGAGACAGCAAAGAAACTTACATCTTTAGGGCTTGAAGTAGGCACTGTAGAGAGTGTTGAAAGCATAAAAGGCGGACTTGAGGGTCTGGTTGTAGCAAAGGTTGTTGAATGTGTTGAACACCCTGATTCAGACCACCTGCACATTACAAAGGTTGATAACGGGAGCGGAGAACTCATTCAGGTTGTCTGCGGCGCCCCAAACTGTCGTGCGGGTCTCAAGACCATTATGGCTACGCTGAACACAAAACTCTACGATGGCGACAAGGAGTTTGTAATTAAAAAGTCAAAAATTCGTGGTGTGGAGTCATTCGGTATGCTCTGTGCCGAAGATGAGATTGGTATCGGGGCAAGCCACGACGGCATAATAGAACTGCCCGAAGATGCTGTCATAGGCACTCCTGCAAAAGATTACTACAATATTGAGAATGACACCCTCATTGAGGTGGACATAACACCTAACCGTTCTGACGCGATATCTCACATTGGTTGCGCCCGTGACCTTGCAGCCGCAACAGGCAAACAGGTTAAGTGGCCAAGCGTTGATGCTTTCAAGGTTGATGACAACTCACGCCCAATAAAGGTTACAGTAGTCAACAGTGAGGCTTGTCCAAGATACAGCGGTGTATCAATTTCAGGCGTTACGGTAAAGGAGTCTCCTGACTGGCTTAAAAAGAGACTGACATCCATAGGCTTACGCCCAATAAACAACATAGTGGACGTAACTAACTTCATAATTAATGAGTTAGGACAACCGCTCCACTCTTTTGACGCAGATAAGATTAAAGGTGATGAGATTCGTGTACAGACCGTGGCATCGGGGACAAAATTCACAACCCTTGATGAAGTGGAACGCACACTCACAGACGCTGACCTTATGATTTGCAACGCTCAGGAACCTATGTGTATAGCAGGTGTGTTCGGTGGTCTGGAGTCAGGCGTTACAGACGGTACAAAGAATGTCTTTATTGAAAGCGCATACTTCAACCCTGTATGGGTTAGAAAGACAGCACGCCGTCAAGGGCTGAACACAGACGCATCATTCCGTTATGAGCGTGGCTGTGACCCTGACATAACCATCTATGCACTTAAACGTGCGGCACTTCTCATACAAGAGGTTGCAGGCGGAAAGGTTTCAAGTGACATCGTGGACATCTACCCTAACCCGATTGAAGATAGCAGGGTTGAAATCACATTTGAGAAGATTAACAGTCTCATAGGCAAAGAGATAGACAAGGATACAATAAAGTCAATACTCAACGGTCTTGAAATTAAGATTGCAAGCGAGACAGCGGAAGGTATGACACTTCTGGTGCCGCCCTACCGTGCAGACGTAAAGAGAGACGTTGATGTTATTGAGGATATTCTGAGAGTCTATGGATATAACAATGTTATGCCAGGTGATTCTCTCAAGGCATCTGTAAGTTACTCAGCCTTCCCCGATTCCATAAAATTGCAAAACAGCGTGGCACGCCACCTTACAGGAGCCGGATTCAGTGAGATTCTTAATAACTCTCTCACAAAAATATCATATTACAACGGGCTCACCTCATTCCCTGTTGAGAATGCCGTAAAGATAATGAACCCGCTTGGCTCTGACCTTAGCGTTATGCGTCAGACTCTGCTGTTCGGCGGTCTGGAGAGCATTTCACGAAACCGTAACCGCAAGCGCACAAACCTTAAGTTCTATGAGTTTGGTGAATGCTACCACTATAATAAGGAGAAGGCTAACCCGGAGAAGCCACTTGCACCATACTCTGAGGAACTACATCTTGGTATGTGGCTCAGCGGAAACCGCTATGAGCAGAGTTGGACAGACAGTGAGCGTCCTCTCACCTTCTTTGACCTTAAGGCCCACGTGCTCAACTGCCTGCGTCGTTTGGGAATCAAGAGTGAGACATTTGTGGCAAAACCGTTTGAAAGTGACATCTATTCACAGGCAATCAAGATAGAGACACGCGGCGGTCAGACCCTAGTGGAACTTGGCATCGTGGCTAAAAAGCAGTTGAAAAACTTTGATATTGACGCCGATGTCTTTTACGCGGACTTCTTCTGGAACAAGATTCTGCGTCAGATTAAGAGTAACACCATAACCTACTCTGACCTGCCTAAGTTCCCTGAAGTAAAGCGTGACCTTGCTCTGCTGCTTGACAAGAGCATTGAATTTGAGCAGATAGAGAGCATAGCATATCAAATTGAGCGCAAACTGCTTAAGAAAGTGGTTCTCTTTGATGTTTATGAGGGTAAGAACATTGAGGCTGGTAAAAAATCTTACGCAGTGAATTTCACCCTTCAGGATACGGAGAAGACACTTGAAGACCGTCAGATTGACAACATTATGCAACGCCTTATGAAAGCGTTCACAGAGAAATTAGGAGCAACAATAAGATAGTAAAATTAGTGGACAGTGGATAGTGGACAGTGGACAATAAACACTGTCAACTGTCAATTGTCAACTGTCAATTAAATAATTATGGGAAGAGCATTTGAATACAGAAAAGCGACAAAACTGAAACGTTGGGGCAATATGGCCCGCGTATTTACAAAACTTGGTAAACAAATCACTATTGCGGCACGTGAAGGTGGCGGTGACCCTGACTTGAACCCAAGACTCAGGGTTCTATGCCAGCAGGCTAAAAAGGAGAATATGCCTAAGGATAATGTTGAGCGTGCAATCAAGAAAGCATTTTCAAAAGATGAGGCTGATTACAAGGAACTCAACTATGAAGGCTACGGCCCTCACGGAATAGCCATCTTTGTAGAGACCGCAACTGACAACAATATGCGTACAGTGGCAAACATACGCAGTTACTTCACAAAGCACGGCGGCTCACTTGGAACACAAGGCTGCCTGCAGTTCCTCTTTGACCACAAGTGCATTTTCAATGTATCTCCAAAGGAGGGAATAGCAATGGATGACCTTGAACTTGAACTTATTGATTTTGGCGTTGAGGAGATTGACACCGATGAGAGCGGCAACCTAATAATCTGCGGTGATTTCCAAAGTTACTCAGGCATTCAAAAGTATCTTGAGGAGAACGGCTTTGAGATTAACAGCGCTGAATTTGAGCGTATTCCTAATGACTATAAGACCGTCACACCAGAGCAACGTGAATCAGTACAAAAACTCATTGACAAGATAGAAGAGGACGAAGACGTTCAGAACGTCTATACCAATATGGCTCCGGAAGAGTAAAGAATTTTGCCAAAATTGTTATTTTTCTACCCTGCCGCTGTTTCTGTTGACAAAATCTTTCCAAGATTTATAGTGTACTGAATGAGTGACGGGTACACTTAGTTGCAGGTAGTGGCAATACGCTGCGGCAAGGGCGTCTGTAGCATCAAGTTTTACACGCATACGGTCTTCGTTTATATTCAGGAATCTGGCAAGCATTCCTGCCACCTGTTCCTTGCTGGCGGCTCCGTTACCTGTAATTGCCATCTTTATTTTTAGAGGGGGATATTCTGTAACATTAAGTCCCTTGCTTATTGCCACAGCAATGGCGACTCCCTGTGCCCTGCCAAGTTTTAGCATAGACTGCACATTTTTTCCAAAAAAGGGAGCCTCAATGGCAAGTTCCTGTGGTTGATATGCATCAATCACCTCTGTTACGTGTATGAAAATCTTTGATAACTTCTCATAGTGAGTCTTGCAATCTTTGAAATCTATGGTGGACATAGCAATAAGAGAGGCCTTACCACTTAAAACCTCTATTAATCCAAGACCCATAACCGTAGTACCAGGGTCAATTCCCAATATCTTACAATTACGCATCAATTTACTCCCCACATAAGTTTATCCCGTAGGGTTTGAAAGTATGTATGCCCTTTGCGTTTCGCCACATAAACAGAGAACTGCGCTTTTGAAATTTTGATTTTAGAACCTGTTTTGCAGTGGTATGAACGCCCGTCAAGTGAAATCAAAAAGTTCTCACTCCTACCCTCAACCTCAAGTTCTATCACCTTATCATCAGGGATTACAATAGGACGTTGGTTAAGTGAGTGAGGAGCCACAGGAGCAAGCAGCATATCTTTGCTCTCAGGGTCAAGAATAGAGGCTCCCACGCTCATAGCATACGCTGTTGAGCCTGTAGGCGTAGATATGACAAGACCGTCTGACTTGTATGTGCAAAGAAACTCACCATTTACATACGCACTGACCTTTATCATTGATGAAGTCTCTGTCTTAAGAACTGCAAGTTCATTAAGCGCTATGCACTGCCCTGGGTCTGTAATCTGTCCTATAGGCTGAATCATAAGTTGAGAGCGGCACTCAGTTGAGAACCCGTTTTTTAGAATATCCTCAATGCCGGCGGTAATTTCACTTCCACTTATATCAACAAGAAATCCTAAATTTCCAAGATTTATGCCAAGAATAGGCAGTTCAATGGCACCGACAGCCTGAGCAGTCTTTAGGAAAGTACCGTCACCTCCAAGACTCAATACCATATCAACATTTAATAAATCCTTGTCACTCAGAATTTTACAATCCCTTATAACCCTACTATCCTGTGATGCTATGAAAGCGGAGACCTTTGGTGCGAGGTATATGGTTATATTGTGTTTCCTAAGCGTTTGGAAAAGTTCATCAGCCGCTTTTGTAAAGCCAGGTTTCATAATACTACCGTAAACAGCAACACTCTTGATTTGTGAATAACTTTCTGCCATAAATTCTGAGTTTTTACGCAATAAATTTGTAAATTTGCTCGTTGATATATTTTTTACGCAAAGTAAGCGATTTTTTCTTAAAAAATGACAAAGTTAAGCGTAAATATAAACAAAGTGGCAACCCTGCGTAACGCAAGAGGCGGTAATGTGCCTAATGTGCTGCAAGTTGCGCTTGATTGTGAAAAATTCGGAGCCGAGGGCATTACAGTACACCCCCGCCCCGATGAACGTCACATCAGATACTCTGATGTTCGTGAACTTAAGCGGAACATAACTACTGAATTCAACATTGAGGGTTACCCTTGCAAATCATTCATTGATTTAGTGTTAGAGGTTAAGCCAACGCAAGTGACACTTGTTCCTGACCCACCAGAGGCGCTTACATCAAACGCTGGATGGGACACAATAAAAAACAAGGAGTTCCTTACTGATATTGTAAAAGAGTTCCAAAACGCAGGCATACGCACGTCAATATTCACTGACACACGCCGTGAGATAATTGAGGCTGCCGCCAAGACAGGAACAAACCGTATAGAACTATATACAGAGCCATACGCAAGCGAATATCTTAATGGAAGAGAGGCGGCTGTCAAAAATTTTGCTGAAGCCGCAAAGGTGGCATCGGGGTGCGGACTTGGAGTAAACGCCGGACACGACCTGAGCCTTGTGAACCTGAAATGGTTTGCAGAACAGGTCAAACCTCTTGATGAGGTATCCATAGGGCACGCGTTAATTTCTGATGCACTATATTTAGGAATAAAAGAGACTATAACACAATATTTAAACCAATTAAAAGGACTTAAATAGTGGACAGTGGAAAGTGGACAGTGGACAATGATTACTATACACTGTCAACTATCAACTGTCAACTGTCAACTATCAACTATTTACATTATGTTACTACAAATTCTTACTGACTCTATGGTGCAAGTTGCAGACACGCTTGCAACCGCCGCGGCACAAGAGACTCCGCAAGTTGTTGAAATGAACTACCTTGATATGGCTATGAAAGGTGGTCCGGTTATTATGATACCGCTTCTTCTGCTATCAATAATAGCCGTTTACATCTTCATTGAAAGACTTGTTGTCATACACAAGGCTTCAAAAGAGGACAAAGATTTTATGAACCGAATAAAAGATTACATAACCGAAGGCAAAATTGATGCGGCCACAAAGTTATGCCAAAGCGTGAACACTCCCTCTTCAAAAATGATTGAGAAAGGAATATCAAGACTTGGAAAACCTATGAATGACGTACTTGTAGCCATTGAGAATGTAGGTAACATTGAGACTAACAAACTTGAGAAAGGATTCACAATGCTTGCCACAATTTCAGGAGGCGCACCTATGCTAGGATTCCTTGGAACCGTAATTGGTATGGTTCAGGCATTCTTTGATATGGCGAACGCAGGCAATAATGTGGACATCACGGTGCTGTCAAACGGCATATACACGGCTATGATTACAACAGTCGCAGGTCTTATCGTGGGTATCGTAGCGTACTTCGCATACAACTATCTGGTTTCAAAACTTGACAACGTTGTTCAAAAGATGGAACTGAAGACAATGGAGTTTATGGACCTTCTTAACGAACCTATGTAATATGGCAATTAAGAGAAGAAATAAGGTAAACGCATCATTCAGTATGTCATCAATGACAGACCTTGTGTTCCTGTTGCTGGTTTTCTTTATGATAACATCAACTGTTGTAACGCCGAGCGCCATAAAACTGTTACTACCGAAGAGCAGCAGTCAGGCGGCGGCAAAACCTATAACAAGGGTTTTCATTGATGAGCAGGTAAACTTTTATGTAGCCACTGGAAAGGACAAGGAGCGTCAGGTGATGTTTGAAGAGATAGAACCGTTCCTGCAAAGTGTTGTGGCAGAAGAGCCAGAGATGTATATAGCGCTTTATGCTGATGAGAACGTACCCTACAGAGAGGTTGTACGTGTACTTGATATTGCGAATAAAAACAAGTTCAAACTGGTTATTGCTACAAGGCCTGCAAAGAATGAGTAACAAGAGAGACAATAAAGGTAAAATTTACGGAGTGGTTGGAACCGTTCTTGTCCACCTGCTTCTGTTGCTTGCCATTTACTTTTTCGGACTGAGTAGCGTTATTCCGCCCGAAGAGGATGGCGTAACCATTAATTACGGCGATGGCTACACTGGAGAGGGTATGTTTGAGCCGGCACCTTTGAGTGACATTCAGCACGAACTTGACCAGACATCATCAGAAGAGATGTCTGTACCAGATATTTCATCACCATCAAAACAGGAATTAGTGGCTCAGGAGACAGAAGAGTCTATTGAGGTAAAGAGACAAAGAGAGGCAGAACGCAAAAAGGAGCAGGAGAGACTTGCCGAAGAGAGACGTCAACGTCAGATAGAACTGGAGAAACGCCGTCAGGAGGAAGAGGCCCGCAAAGCATTGGAGGCAAGAGCGCAAAAAGCATCTTCAACTACCAAAAACGCTTTCAAAGGATTTGGAGGGGTTGGCTCAGATGAGTCCGCTAAAGGTCAAGGAATCACAGGCGGACAAGGAAACCAAGGCAGTGTGAGTGGCTCTGCTGACGGAATAAGTTATAGTCTTGGCGGACGCAAAGCGTTAAACCCGCAAAAACCACCATATAATCAGAACATTGACGGCTATATAGTGGTTGAGATTGAGGTGAATCCGCAAGGCAAGGTCATTAGCGCGCGTGCTGGAGCAAAAGGCACTACCATAGGTGACGCCACTATGCGTAAATTAGCGGAGCAAACCGCTTTCAAGACAAAATTCACCGGAACAACAGAGAATAATATTCAAGTTGGAACCATAACTTATAAATACTTATTAAATTGAAAATTCACAACGAAGTTGTAAAATTGAAAATTGAAAATTGAAAATTGAAAATGCCCCACCTAACCTCCCCCAAGGGGAGGAACATATTGTACTAACTTTTAACTTTCAACTTTTAACTTTCAACTTTTAACTTTCAACTAATTAGATTATGAACGATTCAAGATATATTATGCGTGGCGTTTCCGCATCAAAAGAAGATGTACATAACGCCATTAAGAACATTGACAAAGGACTTTACCCAAAGGCGTTCTGTAAGATAATCCCCGATATTTTAGGTGGAGACCCTGAATATTGTAATATTATGCACGCAGACGGGGCTGGTACAAAATCATCGCTCGCCTACCTATATTGGAAAGAGACGGGAGACCTCTCCGTTTGGAAAGGCATAGCGCAAGACGCATTGATAATGAACATTGATGACCTTATCTGCGTAGGTGCTGTTGATAACATTCTGGTATCCTCTACCATTGGCAGAAACAAACTTTTAGTACCTGGAGAGGTTATCTCAGCCATAATAAACGGCACTGATGAATTGCTTGCGGAGTTGAGAGAGATGGGTATAGGGGTATATGCCACAGGCGGTGAGACCGCTGATGTAGGAGATTTAGTGCGTACAATTATTGTTGACAGCACTGTAACATGCCGTATGAAACGCTCCGATGTCATAAACAACGCTAACATTAAGGCTGGCGATGTTATTGTGGGCTTGGCATCGTATGGAAAGGCTACATACGAAAAGGAGTATAACGGTGGTATGGGAAGTAACGGACTCACATCAGCCCGCCACGATGTATTTGCAAAATATCTTGCAAAGAAATATCCTGAGAGTTTTGACGCCGCTGTTCCTGAGGAACTTGTATATTCAGGTGGGTTGAAACTTACCGACAAAGTTGAAGGTTCTCCGCTTGATGCTGGCAAACTTGTACTCTCCCCTACCCGTACATACGCACCTGTGGTTAAGAAAATGCTTGACATTATGCGTAAGGATATTCACGGAATGGTACACTGTTCAGGAGGAGCGCAAACCAAAGTCCTGCATTTTGTAGAGAATGTGCACGTAATAAAAGACAATCTATTCCCTGTTCCCCCACTATTCAAGACCATTAAGGAGCAGAGCGGTACAGATTGGGCAGAGATGTACAAGGTGTTTAACATGGGACACCGTCTTGAGGTTTACCTTGATGCGGAGAACGCCCAAAAAGTCATAGATGTAGCTGAGTCATTTGGCATTGACGCAAAGATAATAGGCAGAGTTGAGGCCTCAGACCACACACATTTAACAATTAACAGTGAGTTTGGAACGTTCAAATACTAGTGGACAGTGCTCCCATCCCGTCATCTTGAGCGTAGCGAAAGATCTTTCAACTGTCAACTGAATTTTTATGAATAACAGTATTCTAAATAGAATTGAGGGTATTGTATCCCGATTTGAGGAGGTATCAACGCTTATTACTGACCCTGGGGTTATTGCAGACCAAAAAAGGTATGCAAAACTTACCAAGGAGTATAAGGATTTGAGTGCCTTGATGAAGGTTAGAGATAAGTATATACAATGTTTAAATAGCATTGATGAAGCAAAGCAAATACTTGATAGTGAGCAAGATGAAGAGATGCGGGAGATGGCAAAGGACGAACTTGCAACTTGTGAGGAGCAAGCCCCTAAATTAGAAGAGGAAATCAAATTACTTCTAATTCCTGCAGACCCAGAGGATGGAAAGAATGTTGTTATGGAGATTCGTGGCGGGACTGGTGGTGATGAGGCTGCCCTGTTTGCAGGAGATTTATATAAAATGTACTGCAAATATTGTGAGAGCAAGGGTTGGAGCGTACAGGTGAGCAGTTGTACCGAGGGTGCCGTAGGTGGATTTAAAGAGATTATATTCAATGTATCTGGTGAAGGGGTTTATGGAATACTGAAATATGAATCAGGCGTGCACCGTGTTCAGCGTGTGCCTGCAACTGAGACTCAAGGCAGAGTGCATACATCAGCGGCTACAGTGGCAGTACTACCAGAGGCAGATGAATTTGAGGTACATATAAATGAGGGGGAGATTAAGTGGGACACCTTCCGTAGTAGCGGCGCAGGCGGTCAGAATGTAAACAAGGTGGAATCGGGTGTAAGGCTTAGATATATGTGGAAGAATCCAAACACCGGAGAGGTGGAGGAAATCCTCATCGAGTGTACTGAGACACGTGACCAGCCAAAGAATAGGGAAAGGGCTCTATCCCGATTACGTACAATGATTTATGACCGTGAGCATCAGAAATACATTGATGATATAGCATCAAGGCGTAAGACTATGGTCTCCACTGGTGACCGTAGTGCAAAAATCAGAACATACAACTTCCCTCAAGGAAGAATTACTGACCATAGAATAGGATATACAATTTATAACCTTGACGCATTTATGAACGGTGACATTCAGGACTGCATAGACCACCTGATTGTTGCTGAGAATGCTGAGAGACTTAAAGAGAGTGAGTTATGACACGAGAGCAATTATTTGAGAACATTAAGAGGAAAAAATCTTTCCTTTGTGTGGGACTGGATACTGACATTCAGAAAATCCCTGAGTTTTTGTTTGATGAAGAGGACGCGATGTTCCGTTTCAACAAGGCGATTATTGACGCAACGGCTGACCTTTGCGTGGCTTATAAGCCAAACATCGCTTTTTATGAAAGTATGGGGCTTGAAGGATGGGACGTGCTTGAACGGACTGTTGAATACATTAGAACAAATTATCCTGACCAATTCATTATTGCTGATGCAAAGCGCGGCGATATAGGCAACACATCTGCAATGTATGCCCGTGCATTCTTTGGAAATATGGATTTTGACAGCGTAACTGTGGCTCCTTATATGGGAGAGGACAGTGTGTCACCGTTCCTTACATACGAGGGCAAATGGGTTACACTGCTTGCTCTTACATCTAACAAGGGTGCATTTGATTTCCAATTTATGGAAGATAAGGAATCAGGCAAGAGACTATTTGAAAAGGTGCTTGAAACCTCACAGAAATGGGGCAACGCAGACAATATGATGTATGTGGTGGGTGCCACAAAGGCTGATATGCTTAAAGATATAAGGGCTATAATTCCAGACCACTTCCTGCTTGTTCCAGGTATCGGGGCGCAAGGCGGAAGCCTGCAAGAGGTTGCAAAGAATGGTATGAACAGTCAATGCGGTCTGCTTGTAAACTCTTCAAGAGCAATTATCTACGCATCTGACGGCGAGGACTTTGCAGAGAAAGCAAGAGAAGCGGCGAAGAAAGTTCAACAAGAAATGGAGAATTTATTAGCGGATAGTGGTCTTAATTAGTGGACAGTGGATAGTGGACAGTGGACAATGATTACTATACACTGTCAACTGTCAATTGTCAACTGTCAACTTGTATGTTGTTTTATGAACAAAAGGAAAATTATTAACGACCCCGTTTTCGGGTTTATAACGTTGCCGTCAGATTTCATTTATGATTTGATGCAACACCCTTTTGTTCATAGACTTACACGCATAAAGCAGTTAGGACTGACATCGTATGTCTATCCTGGCACACAACATACAAGGTTCCAGCACTCACTTGGTGCTATGCATCTTATGACAGAGGCAGTAAACACGCTACGTCAGAAAGGCAATGAGATAACTGACGATGAGGCGGATGCCGTTTATGCAGCAATTCTTCTCCACGATGTAGGGCACGGACCATTCTCCCACGGGCTGGAGCATTTTTTCTTTGATAACATATCTCACGAAGATGTGGGTATTGCAGCCCTCAAATATATGAACAAGGAGTTTGGCGGAAGGCTTGACAAAACAATTGAGATACTTCAGGATACTTACCCCAAGCACTATCTACACTCTCTTGTATCGGGGCAACTTGATATGGACCGCCTTGACTATCTGCGCCGCGACAGTTTCTTCTCTGGTGTATCAGAGGGCAACATAGGCTCGGCACGCATAATAAAGATGCTCAACATTAAAGAGGGCAAACTTGTTGTTGAGGCAAAAGGAATATACTCCATTGAGAACTTCCTGATGAGCCGACGACTTATGTATTGGCAAGTCTATTACCATAAAACCGCATACGCCTCAGACCTTATGCTCTATCAGACTCTACGCCGGGCAAGGTTTGTGGAGCAGAACGGCGGTAACCTTTTTGCAAGTGACGCATTCAAGTATTTTCTCAAACAACCCGCCTCAAAATTGGACGACACAACAATTGAGCGTTTTATGGCTCTTGATGACTCTGACATCTGGGTATCTCTTAAAGCTTGGACAAAATCACCGGACAAAGTGCTGCGTATACTGAGTGACGGCATTGTGAACAGGCACCTGTTCCACCTTGACATCTCCAACACAGAATTCAGCAAATCTGATATCGGGGCAAGGATTGAGAGACTTTGCAAGGCGTTTGATATCACACCTGATGAGGCTCAATATCTTATCTCTGAAAACAGAGTCTCAAATCATCTGTACAATGGTGGTGAGACGGCTATTGAAATTCTCTACTCCGATGGCTCAACTAAAAGTATATCAGAGGCTTCAGATATGTTTAATATGGACGTTCTGTCACGTGAGATAACAAAATACTACCTTAGTTACTACAAGGTTGATTAATTTTTAACGTTTTTGCGTTTTTTTTTGTATTTTTGCAAGATATAACAAGCAAAACTTATGGAATTTTCCGCCAAACAACTTGCAGTATTACTCAAAGGAGAGATTGAGGGTGATGAAAATGTAACTGTCAGCACATACTCAAAGATTGAGGAGGGGCGTCCTGGCACAATATCATTTCTCTCAAACTTGAAGTATGAGCAGCACCTATATACAACAGACGCCAGCATAGTCCTGGTAAACAAGGATTTTGTACCCAAAGAGAGTGTAAAGACCACGCTAATACGTGTTAAAGATGCCTATATGGCACTTGCCACACTTCTAAAACTTGCTGAGGAAAACTTAAAAAAGGTTAAGAAAGGGGTTGACAAAACCGCCCGCATCTCAAAAAGCGCAAAAATTGGCAAAGATTGCTACATAGGTCCTTTTGTTTACATCGGGGATAATGTAATTATTGGAGACAACACCCAAATATACTCACACTGTGCCATAAATGATAATGCCTTCATAGGCAAAAACACCATTATGTACAACTCAGTTGTGGTTTATCAAGGTTGTCAGATTGGAGACAACTGCATTATACACGCAACTTCTGTCATAGGCGCTGACGGCTTCGGCTTTGCAAAAGATGAGAACGGTGTATATGTCAAGATGCCACAAAACGGAAATGTAATTATTGGCAACAATGTTGAGATTGGTGCCTCTACCACAATTGACCGTGGCAGTATGGGACCTACAAAGATTGCCGATGGCGTTAAACTTGACAATCAAATTCAGATAGCACACAATGTTGAGATTGGAGAGAATACCGCTATGGCCGCTTGCTCCGGAGTGGCAGGTTCTGCAAAAATTGGGAAGAATTGCATAGTTGCCGGTAAGGTTGGTATTGTGGGTCATTTGACAGTTGCAGACAACACCACAATAGCCGCAGACTCTAATGTAACAAGCACTGTCAAAGAGCCTGGACAGATTCTGCTTGGCACCCCACTACTACCTATCACTAAAACAAGACGCATTCTTGCCGTTTACAGAAATCTGCCTGAACTTAGGGAGCAGGTTATGGAACTTGAGAAAAAGATTGCCCAGCTTGAAGAGAAACTGAAATAAAAAAACATTATGAATCAACACACAATCAAAAATCCATTCATTCTTGAAGGCAAAGGACTTCATACGGGAATGCAGATAACCGCTACATTTCTACCTTCCGCACCTGACAGCGGCATAAAGTTTGTGCGTGTTGATTTAGAGGACAAACCTATAATTGAGGCACTTGCGTGCAATGTGGCAGCCACAGAGAGGGGAACAGTTATTAAAAATGGTGACGCCTCTGTAAGCACCATTGAACACACTATGGCGGCTCTTATGGCACACGGCATTGACAACTGCACCATAGAGGTTAACGCCCCTGAGGTTCCCATTCTTGACGGCAGTTCCAGAATTATATGTGACGCCATTCTGAAAGCAGGCATCGTGGAACAGAACGCTGAACGCAAGTTTTATGAAGTTAAACGTACACAATATTTCAAATTCCCTAACGGTTCTGAAATTGCGGTTTTCCCTTCGGAGAAATTCAGCATAGAGTCCACTGTTGATTTCGGTTCTGAAATATTGAAAAAACAGACCGCCACACTTGACAACATTGAGGCATTTGACAGTGAGATAGCATCAGCACGTACATTTGTTTTTGTCAGAGAGATTGCCCCACTATTACAGATGGGGCTTATAAAGGGCGGTGACTTGGACAACGCCATTGTAATATATGACCAACCAATGCCTCAGGAGGCAATAAACAATCTTACTAACCTGCTTGGCGTAAAAGATGTAAACACAGAGAGTCTAGGCTATCTGAACAAACGTCCTCTTGCTTGGGAGAATGAGCCCGCACGCCATAAACTGCTTGATGTTATAGGAGACCTTGCCCTTATCGGCGCTCCGTTAAAAGCTAAAGTTGTGGCTTACAAGCCTGGTCACGGAGTAAACACCCAAGTAGCCAAAGCCTTATTTAACTTTTAACTTTTAACTTTCAACTTTCAATTAAATATGAACGCATACATCCATCCAAACGCCAAAATAGGCAAAGATGTAATCATTGACCCCTTTGTATATGTTGATGACAATGTTGAGATAGGAGACGGCACTCACCTATTCTCTCACGCAACTGTTTTAAGCGGTGCAAGAATCGGCAAGAACTGCCGCATATTCCCAGGAGCCGTAATAGCCGGCATTCCGCAGGATTTGAAGTTCAGAGGAGAGGAGACCACCGCTGTCATCGGGGATAACACCACCATACGTGAATGTGTTACCGTAAACAGAGGAACAGCGTCAAAAGGCACCTCAATAGTCGGCAGCAACTGTCTTATTATGGCATACTCACACGTCGCTCACGACTGTGTGATAGGCAACAACTGCATAATTGGTAACGCATCACAAATTGCCGGAGAGGTTGTTATTGATGATTTCGCCATTCTTGGCGGCGGCAACCTTGTTCACCAGTTTGTACACATAGGCGGTCATGTAATGATGCAGGGAGGCTCCAGAACAAGCAAAGACGTTCCTCCATACGTAACAGCAGGTCGTGAGCCACTGGCTTTCGCAGGGCTTAATCTTATAGGTATGCGTCGTCGTAACTTCACCGCTGAGCAGATACAAACTATTCAGGAGTGCTACAGGTACATATATCAATCAGCCCTGAATGTAAGTCAGGCACTTGAGAAAATTGAGGCGGAGATGCCATCAACACCAGAACGTGACTACATTGTCTCATTCATTAAAGAGGGTGCGGCAAGAGGAATTATTAAAGGAATCAATGTTTAATTGGTGAACTGGTGAATCGGCGAATCGATATTGTATCAATGAACGATTAAC
>JAZLIE010000026.1:0-26186 GCA_045617165.1 Candidatus Enterocola sp.
AGCACAGCAACTTGCTCAGGTGGGTTGCGGAACGCACCGCAGCCAAGTGCACCAAGCACAAGGGAGTCATTGCTGTTTTTGAGTCCAAGACGCATAATTGTGCGTATTTTGCACCTTATCGCCTCAGCAATTTGAGGCGTAAAGAGACCGTTGTCATCTAAATCAGGATTGTTTACACCTGCTACCGTGATTACTGATATTTTATATGGTGTGTCAAGATATTGATAGCGTTTATCCTCCTCATCTTTCAGCACCCACACTTCTGGCGTGTATATTCCACCGTGAGTGTGGTCCATAGGGTAGTGGGCGGTTGTACTGCCCAAGCCATATTTGGCTCCAAACTCTCCGAATGGGAAAATGGAGCGGTGAAGTGTGGTACGGCGGCATAGGTTCTCCTCTTGAGCCCCGCTTCCGTTTATTACGCCGCCTCCGGGGTTATGGCGGCTTGCCATATTGAGCACTGCGGGATTGTAACCGTTATCTAATAGGTATTTGGCGGCAATAAGGCAGTCAATATTGATTACACTAACTTCAGTACCTTGTGTAAGAGTTGGTATTTCACTAATGACACAGGCATTCTTGTTTGTGTAAAACTGTGTGCCGTCAGCGGAACCATCAGTGACTGGAAAGGTGACTGTATCTCCGAATTTGTTTATATAAGAGCCTCTGGCACAGCATTCAACTGTGTCATTAAAGACAGAGATACGCAATGCGCGTACCTCTGAAAATGATGGCTTTTTAGAGACACCAGCCAGCATTGACTTGCGCCTTTCATAATCAGCGTAGTGTCTCTCCAAATAATTATCAGCCATAAAAAGATTCTTCGCTTATGCTCAGAATGACGGATTGGTTAATCTTTGAATTTAGCGCAGATGAACTCACGGTTCAAGCGTGCTATGGCACTTAGTGGAACGCACTTAGGACATTCAGCGGCACAGGCGCCTGTGTTGGTACAGTTACCAAAACCAAGTTCGTCCATCTTGCCAAGCATAGCCTTGACACGGCGAGCCGCCTCAACTCTACCTTGTGGCAGCAGTGCCAGTTGGCTCACTTTAGCGGCTACAAACAGCATTGCAGAACCGTTCTTACAAGCGGCGGCGCAAGCACCGCAACCAATGCAAGATGCGTTGTCCATTGCCTCATCAGCATCTTTCTTAGGAATTGGAATTGCGTTTGCGTCAGGAACACCACCTGTGTTTACTGAAACAAAACCACCAGCCTGCATAATCTTATCATACGCACGGCGGTCAACCATAAGGTCACGGATTACAGGGAATGCGTTTGAACGCCACGGCTCAACTGTAATGGTGTCACCATCGTGGAAACGACGCATATGAAGTTGACAGGTTGTAACAGCGCTGTCAGGTCCGTGCGGGTGCCCGTTAATGTATAGTGAGCACATTCCGCAAATACCCTCACGGCAGTCGTGGTCAAATACTACTGGTTCTTTCTTCTCTGAGATAAGTTGCTCATTTAGAATGTCAAGCATCTCAAGGAATGAGCTGTCAGTGGAGATGTTATCCAACTTGTATGTCTCAAAGTGTCCTTTTACTTTAGGACCGGCTTGACGCCATATCTTAAGTGTTACATTAATTGTTTTATCCATAATAGTTATGTTTATTATTGTTATATGTTTATGAATATTTTTGAGAATAGATTTCTTTTCAAAGAGGGAGTTTAGTGGACTAAATGACCGATGAAGAAAAGGAATATATACCAAAAAGATTCATAAACTTTTAATTTTTGTAGTTACGTGTCTTACGCTCTGTAAACTCATAGTCAAGTGGTTCCTTAAGCATTACAGGCTCTTTGCCCTCTCCCATATATTTCCAGCAAGAGGCGAATGAGAATTTGTCATCTTGGCGGAGTGCCTCACCTTCAGATGTCTGATACTCTTCACGGAAGTGACCGCCGCAAGACTCCTCACGCATAAGTGCGTCACGAGCCATCAGTTGGCCAATCTCAATAAAGTCTGCGAGACGAAGCGCCTTCTCAAGTTCAACGTTAAGGTCATCTGCCTTACCTGGAATGTAAACATTGCTCCAGAACTCTTTTCTAATCTCATCAATCTTCTTGATGGCTTTCTCAAGACCCTCTTTTGTACGTCCCATACCAACAAAATCCCACATAATAAGACCAAGTTCACGGTGAATGCTGTCAACAGACTTGCTTCCTTGAATTGCCATAAGTTTGGCAATCTTATCTTTGATGGCTTTCTCAGCCTCTTCAAATTCAGGAAGGTCTGTGCTCATACGTGGAACTGTAATTTGGTCTGCAAGGTAGTTTTGGATTGTGTAAGGAAGTACAAAGTAACCATCAGCAAGACCTTGCATAAGGGCTGACGCTCCAAGACGGTTTGCTCCGTGGTCAGAGAAGTTTGCCTCACCTATGCAGAACAGACCCTTTATTGAGGTCATAAGTTCATAATCAACCCAGATACCACCCATTGTGTAGTGTATTGCAGGGAATATCATCATCGGGTCTTCATACGGATTCTCATCAACAATCTTCTCATACATTTGGAATAGGTTACCGTATTTTTGTGCCACGACATCCTTGCCAAGACGTTTGATTGCGTCAGAGAAGTCAAGGAATACTGCAAGACCTGTGGCGTTCACACCATAACCGGCATCACAACGCTCTTTTGCGGCACGTGAAGCCACGTCACGTGGTACAAGGTTACCGAAAGCAGGGTAGCGGCGCTCCAAATAGTAGTCTCTATCCTCTTCAGGAATATCTCTACCTTTCAGTTTGCCTGCTTGTAGTGCCTTGGCGTCCTCAAGTTTCTTTGGAACCCATATTCTGCCATCGTTGCGGAGAGACTCAGACATAAGTGTAAGTTTTGACTGGAATGCTCCGTGAACAGGAATACAGGTGGGGTGAATCTGTGCGTAGCAAGGATTTGCGAAATATGCGCCTTTCTTGTAAATCTGCATTGCGGCAGAACCGTTTGAAGCCATAGCGTTGGTTGAGAGGAAGAAAGTGTTTCCGTAACCACCTGTGCCTATAACTACTGCGTGAGCGAAGAAACGCTCAATGCGTCCTGTTACAAGGTTTCTTGCTATTATACCTCTTGCTCTGCCCTCAATTATAACAACATCAAGCATCTCATAGCGAGAGTACATCTTAACCTTGCCCTTGCCTATCTGACGGCTGAGTGCAGAATATGCGCCAAGCAGAAGTTGTTGACCTGTCTGACCTTTAGCGTAGAATGTACGTGAAACTTGAGCGCCACCGAATGAGCGGTTGTCAAGCAGACCGCCGTATTCACGAGCGAATGGAACACCCTGTGCAACACACTGGTCAATAATGTTGTTAGATACCTCTGCCAGACGATATACGTTGGCTTCACGAGCACGATAGTCACCTCCTTTTATGGTATCGTAGAACAAACGGTATACAGAGTCGCCGTCATTTTGATAGTTCTTGGCTGCGTTAATACCACCTTGTGCGGCAATTGAGTGCGCACGGCGTGGTGAGTCCTGAATGCAGAAGTTAAGGACATTGAAGCCCATCTCAGCAAGTGAGGCTGCGGCTGACGCTCCTGCAAGACCTGTTCCAACCACAATAATGTCAAGTTTACGTTTGTTTGCAGGGTTAACAAGTTTTTGGTGAGCCTTGTAATTGCTCCATTTCTCAGCAAGAGGACCCTCTGGAATCTTTGCGTCAATTTTCTCCTCAACAGTTGCTGTTGCTTTTGGAGTTTCTTCTTTTGCAGCCGTAATCTTAGGTTCTGCTGCCTCTTGAATATCTTTTTTAGTAGCCATATCTGTTTGTTTTATTTGTTACAAATTAATTTAAGCTGCACAAGCGGCCGCACAACAGCAGTTCCCTGCAATAAAGTACCATACAAGTACTGCTACAAACATCAAAACAATGATAGTAGCTATTATGTTGCTTATGCATTTGATACGAGGAAGCCAAATATTGTTACTCCAACCAAGTGTCTGCATGGCACTCCAGATTCCGTGTGTCAGGTGATACCACAAAGCCACGAACCATATTAAATATATTATTGCGAAGTACCATTTTGAGAATGTGTATTTAATAAGTTCCACACCGTTCGCAGGTTCTGAACCCAATATCTCAACAAGTTGCATCTTAGCCCAGAAGTTCACAAGGTGGAGGCATAGTCCGCAGAGGATAATGAATCCAAGTACAAACATATTCATTGAAGCCCACTCAACACCGTTTGAACGGTCTGCAACCGCATAGCGCTCTTTTCCGCGCGCACGGTAGTTGATTATTGACAGGACAAACGCGTAGATAATGTGAACTACGGCAAGAAATGCAATGCCAAGTGTGCCCACCAAGGCATACCAATTGGCACCCAGAAACTCACAAATCATATTGTATCCCTCCTCTGAGATGATAGCAACAAGATTCATTGATGCGTGAAATAGCAGGAAGAACGCAAGACAGGCACCTGTAATGCTCATAACAAACTTTCTTCCTACTGAAGAGTTAAATAACCACATAAATTCTTGTTTTTAATTATTAATAATTGATTTAAATTCCTCAAAAATGAATAACACGCAAATTTAATAAAAATTTTGGAAAAACAGTTGTGATAATTAAGAGATATTTGATATACTTAGTTCAGATTGTTTACTGACCGTTAGATAATGACGTGAAAATGTCATGGTCATCGGGGTGAAACCAGCGGATAGAGGAGTCCCGGTTAAACCATGTGAGTTGTTTTTTTGCGTAGTGGCGGGTGTTACGCTTGATTAGAGCCGCCACCTCCTCACGTGTTGATATTTTGCCGTCAAAGAATTCAAACCACTCTTTGTAGCCTACTGTGTTGAGGGAATTGAGGTGTTTCAGGTGATATACGTTCAGCGCCTCCTGCTCAAGTCCGGCTGCAATCATCTCATCTACCCGACGGTCAATGTTCCCGTATAGTTCGTCTCGGTCTCTTGTCAGTCCTATTTTAACTATTCTGAAAGGTCTCTCTTTTTTTTGACTTGTAAGTATTGAAGAGTATGGCTTTCCTGTGTAAAGGCACACTTCAAGAGCGTGCATAACTCTTTTGTGGTTTTTGAGGTCAACCTTTGAATACCATTCAGGGTCAAGCATCTGAAGCATTGATGTAATGTGCTCAAGACCTTTGTCATTATATAGTTCCACTACATTGTTCCTGGTTATGGAGTCCACTCTTGGAATGTCATCCATACCATTGCATACTGCATCAATGTACATCATAGAGCCTCCTACCATAAGTGCGTTGGGTGAGTGTTTGAATTGCTCCTCAATAACTTTAATCGCGTCCAATTCATACTGTCCGGCACTGTAGTAATCAGTCAAATTCTTTTCTGCAATAAAGTAGTGCCTTACCTCAGACAACTGCTCTTGTGTGGGCGATGCGGTACCGATGGGAATACCCCTGTAAATCTGCCTTGAATCAGCGGATATTACAGGGGTATCAAGTTTTTTTGCAATATTAATGCTTAGCGCAGTCTTACCAACGCCTGTAGGTCCCAAGAGCACAAACAGCGTATTAACTGCCATAAAGATCTTACTTCAAATCACTGAAATCATCATCAAAATTCATATCGGAGAATCCGTCAGCGTCAAGTTCATCAATATCAAAATCCTCATCGCCGTAAAAATTCTCGTCAATCTCACCAGAGCCTGCGTTCCTGCCACCTTTGCCAAGGTCTGAGAAATCCTCTATCTGGTACTGTTCAGGTGGATTCCCTGTTGAAGCGGAGCAAATTGGCTCTTTCAAATCTTTTCCTGGAACAATCTCTTTAAGTTCAATGTAAAAGGCACGGTCAGAGATGTTGTCAAAAACATACATCAATTTCTGATCCTCATCAGTTATGAGTTCGCTGATAACGGTGTCATCCATTGTGTAGTTGTCTTCATCCATTCCTGTCTCCATATCAAAGAGGGTAATCTCTTGCTCCCTTTCCCAATCCTCATCACAGGTGTAGAATGAAGTGATGCCATCTTTGCAATATTTGACAGAATCAAGAATGGCATTGTGTAGGTCAATGAACTTGGCCTCAGAGTCAATGGATATCTCTCTCATAAATCCATCAACTTCATTTGAAATGAGAACGAATCTGTAAATCATACTTTTAACATTCTATCCAACTCTTCAATGCTTGCGCGGAATGATTTGTCAGTGTCAATTAAATCCTGAACCGTCTTGCAGGCGTGAAGTACTGTTGCGTGATTACGTTTGCCTATTGTTGTTCCTATGGTTGTAAGAGAATCCTTAGTCTTTAGTTTTGCAAAGTACATTGCAACCTGGCGTGCCTGTACTATCTCTCTCTTGCGTGTCTCAGACAGCAGACTTTCAAGTGACACGCCGTAATAATCACACACAATATCACGTATCTCCTGTACCGTATAGTTCTTTTGAGATGACGCCACTATGTTACCTATGACTCTCTTCGCAAGTTCTATATTTATGTTGCGTTGATTCATTGTGGACTGTGCCACGATTGAGATTATAGTGCCCTCAAGGTCTCTGATGCTACCGGTTACATTCTCTGCAATGTAGTTTATCACATTGTCAGATATTTTCAGTCCATCTTTCTCAACATTCGCTTTGAGTATGGCTTTACGGGTGTCAAAATCAGGCAACTCAATCTCCGCACTGAGTCCGCATTTGAAACGGGTGAGCAACCGTTCTTCCATACTTTCAAGTTCAGCCGGTTTTTTGTCACAAGTGAATACCAATTGTTTTCCGGTTTGTTGAAGATGATTGAATATCTGGAAGAATATGTTCTGTGTAGCCTTTCTGTTCCCCTCTCCGAATTCCTGGATATCATCTACAATAAGAACATCCAGTGATTGGTAGTAGTTGATGAAGTCAGGAACCTGATTTGAACGTGACGCTTCTGTGAATTGTAACTGGAACAAACTTGAAGAGATAAACAATACCCTTTTCTGTGGGTGTAACTCCAATACCTTTAGACCTATTGCATTTGCGAGGTGCGTTTTCCCTACACCAGATTTGCCATAAATGAACAATGGGTTGAATATATTCTTGCCAGGCTGGCTTGCTATGTTTATTCCCGCTGTGCGTGGAAGTTTGTTGCAGTCTCCCTCAATAAAGTTGGAGAAACGATATCTTGGATTCAGATTGCTGTTGAAAGAATTTGCTGAGTTCTTTCCTTCAATAACAATGTCAGTGCCGGGAACATTGGTATATCCGTTTTTGCTCTCTTTGTCAACAGCGTATCTGTATAATATTTTAGTTTCCGTTCCAAACACACGCATTAATGTGGCGTTCAAAAGGTCATTATACTTTTCCTCTAACAGTTCCTTAAAAAATGCTGTGGGAACTTCAATTGAAAATGTGTTGTCAGTGTGCTTGATAGGGGTTATAGGAAGAAACCAAGTATCGTAGGCTTTCTCATCTATGTTGTCCCTGATTATCTGGAGACACTGATTCCACTGCTGTGTAACATCGGCACTCATTATTTTTTTGTTCTTTATTTGATTTTAAAAAATTAAGTTACGAAAGTGGTGGTTCTGTTCATAACCGCACTGCAAATGTGGGACGAATTTTTTGAAAAAAAAAACATATTTTTATTTGGAAATTTGAAAAAATATACAACAATTTGTAATTGAGGTATTTAGTATAAAATGCAGATAATCAAGCGGATATAGACAAGTAAAATCTAAATGTATTGAACCTCACTGACTTAACAAAATTTTCCTAAAAGTGTTAAAAATTTCCAAAAAAATAGGGAAGCTGCTTATAATCAGCAAATTCCCTACAAATGTTAAAAAATGTTAAAATTTTTTATTTTTTTGTCTGCTCTTTTTTCTCTTTTGAACCGAAAACTGAGAAGTGAACGTATCTCTTCGGATTCGCCTTCAAATCTATTATTAATGCGTTAGTGTTAGAGGCTATTGAGTCTATGTGATAGTACAACTGCTTGTCATTCAGAAGCAGACCTATGGTGTTATCAGTGCTGTTAAATTTGTTTGTCACTAGTTTCAGGTTGTCAATTGTCTGCTGAACTTCAGTGAGTGTGTTTTTCAGGTCAACTTTGCTGATATCAGATGTTATTTTGTCAAGATTGCCTGTTATGCGTTTGGCATCAGCCATAATTGGAGGAACGTCATTATCCATCACGTTGTTTAGTTTGACAGACGCGTTCTTCAGGTTCTTTGTGGCAACCTCTGTATTTGATAGAATGTTCTGAACCTTATCACTCTCAATAACATTCTTAACGGAGCGTATGGTAGAGTCAATGGTAGGCATCATAGCTTCAATAGGAGGAATGAGCTCACTTACTACTTGAGCTATCATACCTGACTTCACGGCACCCTCAAGTGTGTCTCCATATTGGCAAACCTCACTTCCCTTGCCAAGATGCAGCTGAATAGCCTTGTCTCCAAGTAATCCTGTTTCATAAACCTCCGCAACAGTGCCTTTTGTTACAACCAATTGTTTGTCCACTGTGAGTTCCAAGATAATAGGGGCCTCTTTTGTGTAGTCAAACTGTATGTCACTTACATGTCCCACCTGGAATCCGTTAATAAGCACGTGGCTTGTCTTTACAAGCCCGTCCACTCTGTCATACTTCACATAAAACACGCTGCTTGGCGTGAAAATATTTATGCCCTTAAGGAAATTTATTCCAAAATAGAGCATAGCTACAGCGCACACTACGGCTAAACCAATCTTTGTTTCTCTGTTCCAGAATTTCTTTTTTGTCTCCATATATAAATAGTTATTTGTTTTTCAATGTCTCTTGTACGTTCACTCTTACTCCGTTCTTGTAAGCCACGATGAATGCTCCTGGAAAATTGTTTTTTACGGAATTTTTCAGTTTTAGTACCTCATCGTAGCTATTTGAAGCCCCTATCAGGTATTTGTAACCTACAGCCTCTTTCAGTTCCTCTATGTTTTTCTGTCCCTTGAACACAGGGTCATCTGTGCCGCGTTGTTTGGAAGAGACCAGAATTTGCAGTTTGTATATTACCGCATTATTGTCAATACTTTCTGTTTTCTTCTCCGCCGTCTCTAATGTCTGGGTTTCAGCTGGTTGTGCCACTACTGTCTCTTTGATTGTGGATGCTGCTGCAGTATCTGCTGTAGTGGTGGTGTCAGTAGCGGCTGGAGCGTTAGGGTTGGAAAGAATCTGCTCACCGCCTTTTTTCTCAAGAGAGTGTATGTAGTCTATGATTCCCTGATAAATAGCCTCTGCGTTCTCAATCTGTTTGTCATCATTGTTAAGAGCCTTCTCCTCCTCACGGTTGGATATGAATCCTAGTTCAACAAGGACGGACGGCATCGCTGTGGCACGAAGTACAAGGAAACCTGCCTGACGTACTCCTCGGTCAACACGTTTGCTTGAATTTATAAGTTTTGTCTGAATGTAATCTGCACAGGCAATGCTGCGTTGACTGTATTGGTCTTTCATAAACTCAAACATAATGTATGAGTCAGTGCTGTTGGGGTCAAATCCCTCATATTTGCTCTCGTGGTCCTCCTCTAAAAGAATAACAGAGTTCTCAAGCATAGCGACTTCCATATTCTCTTTTGTTCTTGATACACCAAGAGAGAATGTCTCAATACCACTTGCACTCCTGTTTTTTGATGCGTTTGTGTGGATTGATACAAACAAATCGGCCTTGTTGCGGTTTGCAATGTTGGCACGCTCTTTTAACTCAACAAATACGTCTTTGTCACGTGTGTAGATAACCTTTATCTCAGGATTACGCTCCTTAATCATGTCTCCTACAAGTGTGGCGTGACGCAGGTTTATGTTCTTTTCTTTGGAGATTGAGCCTACCGCTCCGGCGTCATTTCCGCCGTGACCTGCATCTAATACTACGGTGAATGCACTGACATTCAATGAAAAGAATACTAAAAAAAGTGTAGATACAATGCTTCTTCTAAACATTTTATTGCTTCTTGTTATAAACTACAAAGATAACTATTTTTTTGAAATTATAGACGATAAAATTTTTATTGCGTTTATTCTTTATAAAAATGGGTTCTTTCTGCCGAAAAGAAGAGTTAAAATAACTATCTTTGTAATTTTGATTATATATTCCATAGGTGTGTCCTGATTTGAAAAGGTTAATACAAATATTACTATCCCTGTTATTTGTGGCATCGGGCTCTTTTGCCGCCAATAATGAGTCAACAGCCATTACTGAGGATGTCAAGTATTCAGCGAAGGATTCCATTGTTATGATAGGAACCAAGATAGCGGAACTATACGGAGACGCCGAGGTTTATTACGGCTCTGTGCAACTCAAGGCAGCCTACATAAGGTTAAGGCTTGACAGTAGTACTGTGTACGCTTGCGGAGTAGAGGACTCAACCGGTGCTTTTACCGGATTGCCTAAGTTCAAGGAGGGCTCTGAGGAGTATGAGGCAAAGGAGATGCGTTATAATTTCAAATCACGCAAAGGTATAATAAAGGGCACTGTGACCCAGCAAGGTGAAGGATATATTACAGCAAATAGGACAAAGAAGATTGATGATGATGTCTATTGCTTGCAGGGAGGAAAATATACTACTTGTGACCAACACGACCATCCTCACTTTTATCTTGCGCTTACCAAGGCTAAACTTAAACAAGGCAAATATATAGTGTCAGGACCTGCTTATATGGTTTTGGAGGATGTGCCTCTGCCTCTTGCCATTCCGTTTGGCTATTTCCCTACAAATCAGAAGTACTCTTCCGGAATCTTATTCCCGACATTGGGAGAGGAGGCTACCAGAGGTTTCTTTGCAAAGGGTGGAGGATACTATTTTGCCATAAATGACTACATAGACCTTGCCCTTACCGCTGACATTTATACCAAGGGTTCGTGGAATCTGACAATGGCGTCATCATATAAATGGAGATATAAGTTCAGTGGTGCGTTCAACATAAGCTTTATGCAGAATGTAATGGGAGAGAAATACACACCGGATTATTCCAAATCAAATGATTTCAGAATTTTGTGGACTCACACCCAGGATGCCAAGATGAGTCCCAGCACACAATTCTCAGCCAGTGTCAATTTCTCAACATCAAGTTATGAGAAAAACAATGTGGACAGTTACTATAATCCGAGTCTTATATCTCAAAACACAAAGAGTAGTAGTGTCTCTTTCTCTCAATCTTTTCCTGGAACACCCCTCTCTCTTACAGCCAGTATGAATGTGAGCCAACGAACAAGTGACTCTACATTAAATCTTACACTGCCTCAGATTACATTCAGTATGACACGTATCTATCCGTTTAAGAGAAAGAAGGCGGTGGGGAAGGAGAAGTGGTATGAGAAGATTGCCTTGTCATACAATATGAACATATCCAACAGTGTGACTTGTAAGGAGAGTCAATTTGTCCATACAAATTTTGTAAAAGATTGGAATAACGGCATAAAACACGAGATACCAATCTCCGCATCATTTACAATAGCTAAATACCTGAATTTAAATATATCTGTTAACAATAGTTTGAAATGGTATTTCAGACGTGTGGACCAGCATTGGGAGGGCGATTACAACGGCAAGGCTGTTGCAGATACAACATCGGGGTTCTTCAATGTATACAATATGAGTGCCTCGGTAGGATTTCAGACACAATTGTTCGGTTTCTTTACACCAAAGGTTAAAAAGGGCAAGAACGCCCCTGTGTTCCGTCATAAGTTTGTGCCGTCTGTCTCACTCTCTTTCTCACCTGACTTTGGCGCTGATATATGGAAATATTGGGGTAGTTATGAACGCCCTAATTCAAATGGCGGTATGTCAACAGTCTATTATGATAGATATGCTGGTGGTATTTTCGGCGGCTCACCCTCCAGGGGGGCGTCAGGTATGGTCTCCTTTAATATAGCAAATAATCTGGAGATGAAGTATTGGAGTAAGAATGACACTACAGGAAAGGCTAAAAAAATTACGTTGATAGATAACTTCTCATTTGGTAGCGCTTACAACTTTGTAGCGGACTCCCTTAATTGGTCAGATATAAATCTTAATCTGCGTCTTAAATTCTGGGATAAGTTCTCAATGAATATTGACTTTGTTCTTGACCCATATACCTATCAAGTGAACGATTGTGGAGCTATTACAAAGGTTAACGTCTCACAAATCTCAAAAAACCACGTATTAGGAAGGCTTAAGAGTACTGGAACATCTTTTGGCTACACACTTAATAATTCCACATTCAAGAAAAAGAAAAAGGATGAGGATAAGGGTAGCGGGACTGGTGTCAACCCCGATGAGGCGAACAAAACCTCTGAACTCAGAGAGGATATAGCCTCTGTGGACCCGTTACTTACACCTACGCAAAGGGAGTTGAGAAGAGAGAAATGGCATAAGGCGGATGAACTGTATCAGGAGTTCAAAATTCCTTGGTCTTTGAGTTTGAACTATAGCGTAAGGTACGGGTATGACAAATTCAATTATGAGATTATGGAGTATGAACGTAAACTTACTCATAACTTAAGCATCTCAGGCAGCATAGATTTTACAAAGACTTGGCATTTCAGTCTCTCTACATATTATGATATTACAAACAACAAGTGGAGTTACCTGAACTGTACAATATCAAAGGATTTGCACTGTTGGCAGATGTCGTGCAGTTTTGTTCCCATTGGAACATATACAACCTATAACTTTATGATAGGAGTCAAGTCAACTCTGCTTCAGGATTTGAAATACACTAAACAAAGCGACCCCTCTGACAGAATTAATTGGTATTAATTCTGTCAGAGGGATCGCTAATTATTTTTTATGGGGCTTCGCCCTCTCGCGCTCCGCGCGGAACACAGAAGTGTTCTTGTCGGCTACGCCTCCGGGTACTACTATAATTAGATTATAAATATATGGAAAACTACTATTTTGCAGTGACTTATGACCTAAAGGTAGGTGATGAGCAGGAAATTATGGAGCAGGCTACTATTGAGCGTCCGCTATGTTTCTACAGCGGACTTGGTATGATGCTTGACAAGTTTGAGGCGCATCTGCTTCCTCTGAATGTTTGTGACACATTTGACTTTACAATTCCTTGCGCCGATGCATATGGGGAGTATGATGATGAGGGTGTGATAGACCTTCCAAAGAGTACTTTTGAGGTGGACGGTAAGGTTGATGAGAGAATTCTTTTTGAAGGGAACGTAGTTCCTTTGACAGATGCGGAAGGGAATCATATTAACGCCTCAATTGTCAAGGTTGGCAAAGATACGGTGACTGTTGATTTGAACCACCCTCTTGCAGGTGAGGATTTGCACTTTATTGGCAAGGTTATTGTAAAACGTGAGGCTACAGCGGATGAGATAGCCAATCTATTTACAAAGCACTCTTGCGGTGGTGATTGCGGTGGTTGTCACGGCGGCTGTGGCAGTTGTCAAGGCGAATGTGGCAGTGATTGTGGTAAGAGTGAATAGTGAATAAAGAATAAAGAATAAAGAATAAAGAATAGTCAATTGTTAATTACTAATTATTAATTGTCTTTCTCCGCCTATTCTCTTGATTGTAAGAACCGCATTTGAAAGTGACACGCTCTTCCCTGTCTCCATTGAGAGTATTTTGGGGATTTCACGAGGGTGAACGCCGTACTCTTTCAGAAGTCCAAAAAGCAGGGTGGTGGGTTCTGTGAACTCACATATTTTGTTCAGGTTAATATGAGGAGTGCCGTCAATGACAGATAGCACTCTTTTTTTCTCCTCCCCGATGACAGAGTTGTATATATGTGCAACTTGTGTGAAGTTATCCATATTGGAGAGCATAACATCTTTGAATGTAGGCTTTATCTTCTCCAATTCAGGAATAACCACATTACGTATCTTATTTCTGTTATAGTTGTTCTCCAGATTGGTTGAGTCTGTCATATATTGCAGGTTGTTCAACCTCATGTAATCCTCAATATCTTTTCTACTTACACAGAGCAGAGGTCTTACAATATATCCGTTTTTGTTACGGATGCCACATATACCGGTTATTCCCGCACCCCTCACAAGGTTCAACAGGGCGGTCTCAATACTATCATCGCTGTGATGTGCCACGCATATTGCTGAGGCTTGTTCTTCTTGCCTAATCTGTTCAAACCAACCATAACGCAGCGTTCTTGCAGCCTCCTCTGTCCCCATCTTATGCTCATAGGCGTATGCGTTTGTATCAAAATCTATCTTACATAGTTTTATCCCCATTTCAGAGCAGAATTTCTCAACAAACGCTGAGTCTCTGTCTGCCTCAGTGCCACGCAGATGAAAGTTACAATGTGCGGCAATAACATCGTAACCCAATTTTATAAGTATATGAGTCAGACAAATGGAATCCGCACCGCCGCTCAAGGCAGAGATTACTCTTGCTCCGGGCGTAAGCAGACTATTCTGTTCTATGTATGACGCAATCTTTTGTAACATCAGTAACTCTTTCTGTCATAGAACATTACTCCCAAATCAAATGGCTTGATAGTTCCAGCGTCCGAAGGTATTGCCGGAGCGCTCTTTGTTCCGCTTGGAACTGTTATTTTTGCATCTGATACAGTCAGCGTGCTTTTCCCCGATATTACAAATCCGAATGATTTGCCTGTCACAGGAATCTCTGTAAGGTCATTATGATATATGAATGAGCCGTTCAAATAGTAGTAGAGCGTGTCTTTTTGTTTGCGAATGGCGAAAGTGTTGTAATCATCACTCTTAAAATTCTCATTGAACAACTGAATGAACGGTGCTTTGCAAGAGTTCTCCCCAATGTTAAGAAACTGTTGTTTGCTATCTCCTAATAAATAGTGCATAGGGTTTATTTTACCCTCTGTCATATTTGCGAAACCTATGCCCCCTGACGGAGTAGCATTATCTGCTGAAACCTTGAACTTAGCCTCAATACAGAAATCGGCTGTCACATCAAAGATGTCAAGTGATTTCTCTTTAGTTAGAAGTGGTATGTATGTGGCGTCTTCGGAGTAAGATGTGTAGAGATAGTTTCCTCCTTCCAGCCTTGCGTCATACTTTCCCTCTACTTTTCCTAAGAGCCAGTGATCAGGTTTGTCTGCGGTAGCGCGTAAAAGTTCCTGTTCTTTCAGTTGTGAGAAGTCTGGTACATAAGTGCTCCACGTAGGTATCTCCTTTGTCTGAGTGAAGAGTTCCTTAATGTAATACTCTTTTCTCATACCACGATAATTTATATTGCTACTTCTGCCGTGTGGCAGTTCATCTCCGCACATCATAGTCTGCCAGTCTCCGTTTTTGAGTTCTCCGTTGGAGTGAAGACGACGCAGGAATCCGTGACCCATCTCGTGGAAAATCAAATCCTCTTTCTCATTAAATTCATTGGGTCCCGTCATACCATTCCATTCATCAATGTCAATCTCTATATATACGGGAATTCTGTTCATATATGTAACCCCCGCCTTGCCCTCGGTCAGGTGGGCGAACTTCATTACAATGTTCTTGTTTTTTATCTCATAGTTATAGCGCTCCGCATCAGAGAAGAATTTTTGAATAAATGGTTCAAATTCAGCCTCAACATTATGCACATCAGAACCGCTGTCTTTGCAAGATGTGGCTGTGAAGGCAACTACGGTAACTATTAAGAGGTATGTGAAAAACTTTCTCATTGTTATTTACGTGTGATTTTTGCTCCAAGTGCGTTCAAACGCTCATCAATATGCTCATACCCACGGTCAATCTGGTCAATGTTATGTATGGTGCTTGTGCCGTCGGCACTCATTGCGGCAATCAGCAGGGCAATACCTGCACGTATGTCAGGCGATGACATTGTGGAGGCACGCAGATGAAACTCATCACCCAAACCTATGATTGTGGCACGGTGCGGGTCACATAGAATAATTTTAGCACCCATAACAATAAGCTTGTCAACAAAGAAGAGACGGCACTCAACCATTTTCTGATGAATGAGGACCCTCCCTTTAGCTTTAGTAGCCACTACCAGCATAACACTCAGAAGGTCTGGCGTAAGTCCGGGCCACGGAGCGTCAGCAATGGTCATTATTGAGCCATCAATGTAAGACTCTATCTTAATCTTATCTTGTGAGGGAATGAAAATGTCATCACCCTTAACCTCAAGTCTCACGCCTAATTTGCGGAAAACATCAGGTATAAGACCAAGGTTCTTTATTGATACATTCTTAATTGTAATCTCAGATGCTGTCATTGCAGCCATTCCTATGAAACTACCAACCTCAATCATATCGGGCAGAATAGTGTGGTGGCAACCGCTCAAACTCTTCACTCCGTTGATAGTTAGCAGATTTGAGCCTATGCCCTGTATGTCAGCACCCATTGATGTAAGCATTTTGCAAAGTTGCTGAATGTATGGCTCACAAGCGGCGTTGTATATGGTTGTAGTGCCTTCAGCAAGTACTGCCGCCATAATTATGTTTGCGGTTCCTGTAACAGATGCCTCATCAAGCAGCATATAGCAACCTTTAAGATTTTTGCCGGAGACATTAAAAAGTTGGTTTGCGGCATCATATGAGAAATCAGCGCCTAATTTAATAAGACCCTCAAAGTGGGTGTCAAGGCGGCGGCGACCAATCTTGTCTCCACCCGGTTTAGGAATCAGAGCCTCTCCAAATCTTGCCAAAGATGGACCCACAAGCATAACAGAGCCCCTTAGGCTACTGCTTTTGCTGTAGTACTCAACAGAGTGCATATAATTAAAATCTATGCTCTCTGCCTTAAACGTATAGGAGTGTGCGGAGTTTTTAACCACTTTCACCCCTATGTTGCTAAGGAGTGATATAAGGTTGTTTACATCAGCAATGTCAGGGATATTGTCAATTTGAACAGCCTCTGAAGTAAGAAGCGTGGCGCAAATAACTTGTAGAGCCTCATTTTTAGCCCCTTGTGGAGTAATCTCCCCGTGCAGGCGGTGTCCGCCCTCAATTACAAATGATGCCATCAGTTCTTTTTCTTATTGTTATGGTTGCCTTTTTTAGCGTTTTTCTTCTTGTCTGCCTGATGTGACGGTTTTTGCAGAGCAAGTTCCTCATTACTCTTTAATTGAAAATCAGAGTGCAGCAAATCTATCTTACCTTCAGAAAGGTCATACAAATCTTGAAGAATGGTATTGTCCTCCACATTATCCTTGTTCCAGGCAAGGTAGTTCCTCTTCATATGGTTTGCAAGTACCCCGATGTAACGCTCACGGTCTTCTCCCTCAAGTTTGTCTGCCGCAGATACAAGTTGCGCTATGAAATTTCCATAATAGCGGTATCTGACCTTGCCTATTGGGTATGGAACTTTTTCAGGTACTGTCTGCACCGGAGCCTCAGGAACCTCATAAGGATAATCTATGTCAAGTTTGTAGTTTGACATCATTGCAAGGTGGTCCCATAGTTTGTGCTTGAAGTCACTAACATCTCTTAAATGTGGAAAGAATATACCCATAGTGTCAATTATGGTGTTAACACATTTTGTGCGTTCCTCCTTGTCCTCAATCTGCATAGCAAGTTGCACCATATTCTGTATGTTGCGTCCATATTCAGTCAGGATAATCTTATCATCAGGTATTGTTGGTAACATTTTTTTAGTGAGTAGTTAATAAAGAATAGTTAATAGTTAGTATTGCCTAGTATTTTGTTTTTGGGGATGGTGGCTATGAACTCTTTAAGATAGAATGGCTCAAAATAGGCAACGTCCACAAATTCACTGTTGTTATAGGCTTGCCAAGCCATAGTACCCATCTCTGTGGCAAGCGGGTCAATGCCGTCAATGAAAACAGCGTTAGGGTTTTGCCCTAATACTTTTGAGCATTTGGAACTGCCGTTGCCAAAGAATGCTATTTTTTTTGTCTCAAGAATTTCCTTAAATGAGTTTTCATCTATGATATTCGCCTTTGTCGCCTCTATTTCATTTAATGACGTATCATAAATGGCACTATATACCTCCATTCTGCGTGCGTCAATCATAGGACAGAGCAGTGTGGAGGCATCGGTCTCTCTTGCCGCCGCTGATGCCATTATTTTAAGAGTGGGAATAGCGATAAGCGGAATAGAGTTGCCATAGCAGAACCCTTTAGCAAATGATGCACCTATTCTAAGTCCTGTATATGAACCAGGTCCCTGACTTAACGCCACAGCGCAAATTTCCAATCCACTCTTCTTTGCAATATCAAGCATATCTTTGGCGAATAGGCCTATCACCTTGCTATGGTTGTTTCCCTCCTTGTCAATTCTGCTCTCCACAACTTCCCTCTCTGTGACCAATGCCACGGAACATACGGTTGTTGTTGTGTCTATTGTTAGAATCGCTTTCATTATAATCAAACTAAAACTTTTATTCCGTTCTTAATCACTTTTATTGTCATCATCTCTGCTGACCGCTCAATGTAATCACCGTCAATGTGGAATGGGGCTCCTTGGGGTAATTTTATTGAGAGTTCGCTGCATTTGAATGTCTCAACAGGTCTCATCTTATGCAACTGTCTCGTAAACATTCCAACGGTCAGTTTTATTGCTGTGAGAATGTTTATTTTTGGAACTATAGTAATATCAAGCAAACCATCTTGAACACTTGCCATCGGGGCAATCTGAGCCCCGAAACCATATTGCTTTATGTTTGCCGCATTAAATAGGAACACTGACCGTTCAAACCTTTTCCCGTCAATTACAAACTCAATATCAATGTTTTTGAATTTGAAAAACGTTCTTATGCACAATTTCAAATATTGCCAGAAACCTCTGGTTGTGTTTTCTGTAAAGAGGCGTGCTATCTCAGCGTCAAAACCGGTTCCGCATGTGCAGAAAAATGGTCTGTCGCCTGCCATTCCGTAATCAACATAGGATGTATTGTCCCTGCGGATTGTATCAATGGCTTTTTCGGCTCTTCTTGTACTCATTCCAAGTTCTCTTGCAAGACCGTTGCCTGAACCCATAGGGAAAATGGCAAGTTTTGTGCTTGAACCTATGACCGCACCACCAACCTCATTAACTGTTCCGTCTCCTCCCACTGCCACTATGGTATCTGTGCCCTCTTCCGCAAGTTCCTTTGCAATCAGATGCCCGTGACCTCTGTATTGGGTTTGAATAACATCGGTCTCATAGTCGGTACCCAATTCCTTTATGGCTTTCTCAACCCATATTTTACGGTGGGTTGTGCCAGATACAGGATTTACTATGAAAATAATTCTTCTCACGTTAGTGTTTTGCTTTAACGCTTTGCTTTAAAACTCATATCCAGACTCTTTACAGAGTGCGTGAGCGCTCCAACAGAGATAACATCAACACCACACTCAGCGTATGAGCGTATGGTATCATACGTAATGCCGCCAGATGATTCCAATTCAAAACGTCCGTTCACTAACTCAACAGCCTTGCGTGTGTTCTCAATGCTGAAATTGTCAAGCATAATGCGGTCTATGCCACCAACCTTCATAGCCTCTTGCAACTCATCAAAATTGCGAACCTCCACCTCTATCTTTAAGTTCTTTCCCTTCTCTTTAAGATATTTCTGAGCGCTTGTGATGGCATTTGTTATTCCTCCTGAGAAATCAACGTGGTTGTCTTTAAGAAGAATCATATCATAAAGACCTATGCGATGGTTCTCTCCGCCTCCTATTTTAACAGCCTGCTTCTCAAGCAGTCTGAGTCCAGGTGTGGTTTTTCTTGTGTCAAGCACCTTGGTTTTCAGACCGTCAAGCAGTCTCACATATTTTCTTGTTACAGTGGCGACTCCGCTCATACGTTGCATAATGTTGAGCATAAGACGCTCTGTCTGTAGCAGAGAGAGTACCTTGCCCTCAACTTCAAATGCAATATCTCCTGGTTTTACCTCATCGCCGTCTTTTAGAAATTGAGTCATCTTAAGGTCAGGGTCAAATGCCTCGAATATCTTTTTAGCCACCTCAACTCCGGCAAGAACGCCTGTGTCCTTTATTATAAGTTGGGAACAACCCATTTCTGTTGGAGGTATGCAACATAGTGATGTGTGGTCGCCGTCGCCAATATCCTCTGCAAACCAATACTTAATTAGAGCGTCAAGATTATCATACTGCATAATATGCGAATTTTAATTAACTTTGCACAAAGATACAATTTTTATGAGAATAACTCTGCTTGTTGTTGGAAAAACCACCGATTCTATTGTGGAAAGCCTTACCAATGTCTATATTCAGCGTTTGAAACACTATGTTGATTTTCAAATGACAGTGATTCCGGAGTTGAGGAACACAAAGGCTTTGAGTGAACAGGAGCAAAAATCAAAAGAGGGTGAACTTATACTAAAATCTATCCCTGCCGGGAGCCGCATAGTACTTATGGATGAGCGTGGTGCGGAATATACATCAGTGGAGTTCTCTCAAAAAATAAACTCATATTTGAACAGCGGCGTTAAAAACGTTGTCTTTGTAATAGGCGGACCGTACGGATTCTCACAGGAGGTATATGCCGCCGCTCAAGAGAAAATCTCTCTTTCAAAGATGACCTTCTCACACCAGATGGTGCGTGCCATATTTGCTGAGCAACTCTATAGGGCTATGACAATTCTTAAAGGAGAGCCTTATCACCATCAATAGATTTGTTGTTCCTAATCTCTGTAGATGAGATATTGAACATAGGCACTTCAGAAAGAAGTTGCATTGAAGGGTATTTGGTGCGTATCAGTTCTGCGGCATCGTAGCCTGGACGTGGATATACAATAATTGGAAAATTATTAAGAATCTCCTTGTATCCAAACCATTTGTCAAAGCAGAGTACATTATCAGAGCCCATTATAAGCGTGAACTCAACGGTGGGGTACATCTCTTTCAAAACATTCAGGGTGTTTAGCGTGTAAGAAGGAACGGGAAGGTGCATCTCAATGTCACACACCTTTACATTTGGCATTGATGCTGTGGCTTCACGGGCAAGCCGCAGTCTTACATCGTCATCCATAAGGTCTGCTCGCTTTTTTAGAGGGTTTTGAGGCGACACCATAAGCCAAACCTGCTGAATATCTGTATTTTCAAGTATGAATTTTGCGAGTCCTGTATGTCCGTAGTGAATAGGGTTGAAAGAGCCTCCGAAGAGTCCAACCTTTTTAACCGAAGCATTTGTGGAACCTATCCATTTGTCACAGGCGTTAGTCTCACCTGTCCAGAAATTCGCTGATAATGCTTCCTGCTTCTTCTGTGGCTTTCTGCAGGTTATCATTGATGACTATCTTGTCAAATTGATTTGAGAAACTTATTTCATACTCCGCCTTTTGAAGTCGTTGCTCTATAACATCTTGTGCGTCTGTTCCACGACCTTCAAGGCGTCGGCGCAGTTCATCAAGGCTTGGGGGCATAATGAAAATGGTAAGAGCGTCATTGCCATACTGTCTCTTAATATTCAACCCACCTTTTACATCAACATCAAAAACAGTGGCGTTCCCCTTTTTGTCAATGCGTTCAATCTCACTTTTGAGTGTGCCGTAGAATCTGCCTTCATAGACCTCTTCATACTCCACAAATTCACCATTCCCTATCTTCTGACGGAACTCATCGGTTGTAAGAAAGTAATATTCCACACCGTTTTTCTCTGTCCCGCGCGGGGCTCGGCTTGTGGCGCTAATGGAGAACTCCATACCAAGATTCCGCTTCAGCAACGCATTTATTATAGTGCTCTTGCCGGAACCTGAAGGGGCGGAGAAGATTATTAGTTTAGGCATTGTGTATAGGGTCAAGGGTCAAGGGACGAGGACTATAGGACATTTAGAACTTGCTCTTTTATTTGTTCTAATTCATCTTTCATTTTAACCACAATAATCTGCATTTCAGAGTGGTTTGATTTTGAACCTAAAGTATTGATTTCCCTGCCCATCTCCTGTGCTATGAAGCCAAGTTTCTTGCCTTGTCCTTTCTCATTCGCCATAACCTCACGGAAGTAGTTGATATGATTGGCAAGACGTTGTTTCTCCTCACTTATGTCAAGTTTCTCAATGTAGAAGATAAGTTCCTGCTCCAGACGGTTAGGATCAAATTTTATTTTGTCATCAATCTCTTTAAGATTATCCTCAAGACGTGATTTTATCTTGTCAATGCGGGCTCGCTCATATTGTGGCACCTCTCCTAACAGTGACTCTATGTTGTTGAGTTTGTTTGTGAAGAATTTCTCAAGCCCCGCTCCCTCTTGAATGCGGAACTGTTGCAGTTTGTCAATAGCCTCTGAAACTGCCTTTGAAGCCTCATTCCACTCTTCTTCTGTAAGTTCCTCAACTCCTGCGTGCATCACGTCAGGAATACGCAAAAGTACCTGAAACCAATCTTGTGGTTCCTCTATTGAATTGCTTTTTGCAAGCGAACTCAGGTACTCTTTGTATGATTTGAATGCGTCGGCGTTGATTTGCAGGGTGCCTTCTTCAGTGGCGTCGGTGTATAATGAAAAATCAACCTTACCTCTCTCCAGACGTTGTGAGATTAATGAACGTATTTCAATATCTTTCTCTTTGTATGCGCCTGAAACCCTTGTTGAGATATCCATCTGCTTGCTGTTAAGAGACTTTATCTCAGCAATTATCTTTTTACCGCCGAATGGGATTACGCTCTTGCCGAATCCCGTCATTGATTGTAGCATATTACTTCTCCGCACCCATTTCAGGGTCAATAAGTATTCGTCCGCAATGCTCGCAGACAATAATCTTTTTACGTGAACGGATATCTAACTGACGTTGTGCAGGTATCTTGTTGAAACAGCCACCGCAAGAGTCACGTTCAACAGGTACTACGGCAAGACCGTTCCTCGCATTCTTTCTGATACGCTTGAATGCTTGCAACAGACGAGGCTCAATTATAGCCTCAATATCTTTAGCCTCTTTTCTCAAACGCTCCTCATCTTGTTTTGTGTCAACTATAATCTCTTCCAGTTGCTCTTTTTTCTCAGTAAGAGCATCTTGTTTCTCTTTAAGAATCTTCTCTGTCTTGGCAAGTTCTCCCTCCTTACGCTCCGTTGTAGCCTCATACTCCCTTATGTTCTTGTTTGCAAGCTCTATCTCAAGACCTTGATACTCAATCTCTTTTGAGAGGTGGTCAAACTCACGGCTGTTGCTTACATTGTCAATCTGTGTCTTGTATTTCGCAACTAAAGCCTCAGACTCCTTGATTTTGTTTTTTAGGGAGCTTATTTCATTACCAAGGTTCTCAATATCCTGTTTGATGTTGGCTAAACGTGTGTTGAGACCTTCTATCTCATCTTCCAAATCTTGAACCTCAATTGGAAGTTCACCACGGAGGATTTTAATCTTATCAATCTCCGTCATCTTGTTTTGCAACTGGTGCAGAGCCTTCAGTTTCTCTTCAACTGTAATCTCTTTTACTGTTTCGTTTGTTTCTGCCATATCAATTATAAACTGTTAACCGGGCTTAAGCCCATTTTTGAATAAAGGAGTGCAAATTTAGGGAATTTTTTTGAAATAGTATAAAAAAATATCTCTTTTATGAATTGCTCGCTCTCATAGTGCCCTATATCAGCCACCACCATCTTGCCAAGTGCCGTGAAATAGTTATGGTATTTGACATCGGCTGTTATGTATATATCTGCGCCAAGTTTTATTGCGTCATCAATAAATGACGCTCCGCTGCCACCACAGAGAGCCACTTTTCTGACTCTTTTGCCGCACAATTCTGAATATCTTATGCTTTTGCAACCGAATGCCTCTTTTGTTTTTTGCAGAAATTCCTCTTCTGAATATTCCCTGTCACACTCTCCAATCATTCCAAGACCGGCATCGCCGCCGGGATTGTCAAGAAAAGTGCAGTTTTTCAGATTCAGTTTCTCACACATTTTGGCACTTACGCCATTTGCTGAACGGTCCATTGCCGTATGTGATGAGTATATTGATATGCCGTGCCTGATGGCTTTTATTATTATCCCCGATGTTGCGTCATCAGGGTCAATCTTTTTAACACCCGAAAACAGGAGTGGGTGGTGGGAGAGTATGAGATTACAACCCTTCTCTATAGCCTCATCAAGTACGGCTGGGGTTACATCAACGCATAGTAACGCCGCTGTAACCTCATTTGTCAGCGGTCCTACCTGCCAGCCGGAGTTGTCCCACTCTTCCTGAAGTGATAGCGGCGCTATCTCCTCAATAGCTGATGATATTTCCTTTAAGTTAATCATACTATTACTTTTTACAAAGTATCATTGTGCTGGAGGCGGGGACTGAAATGTTGTTTCTGTTCCATTTAAAAATGCCTGTAGGGCAAATATCTTCTCCGTTACCCACAACCCACCAGTTATCTTGCGGAATATCCATTGATATGGCGTTCCTGTTGCCGTTGTGGATTACAAGAATGCGGCTCCAACTGTCACCACCGGCGTTGTCATCAATTGTGAATGCCACCACACAGGCTTGATTTGGGTAGAGGAAGTGTAAATGCTTCTGAATCAATTCTGTTGTGGCAAGGTGAAATGCAGGGTGCTGCCGTCTGAGATTAATTATCCCTTTATAATATTCAAAAACTCTCTTGTATTTGTTCTTGTTGTCCCAATCAATCTGGTTTATGCTATCGGGAGACTGATATGTGTTATGCACACCTTTTTTTGTACGCATCAACTCCTCACCGCCATATATGAATGGTATGCCTTGTGATGTCATTATAATGGTTTGTGCCAGAACATTAAACTTTGCTATCTCAATTTGAGAGGCGTTTTGAGGCGCTGAATATACAAGTTTGTCATTCAAACAGAGGTCATCGTGGCAGGAGACATAGTTTATTGACTGATACGGCTCATTAGCCCACGCGCAATTAGAGTAGTTGATGAGCCCGTAATGTATTTGTGAGTGCTGCGTGGCTGCCACCGTGCCGAATTTAATGGTCTCATCATAGCCTTGACGTCCGCTTGCAAAGCCAGGCTCCCTTGCGTTTGACCAGTTTCCTTTAAGGGCGTCTCTCAAATCATCACTGAACACCCCGATGCCTTCGGTTTGGTTTACGTGCTGCTTAACGGCACGCTGCTCGTAGGGAAGAGGGGAGTCTCCGGCACTCCAACCCTCACCGTACATATAGATGGTTGGGTCAATCAGGTCAAGTTCCTTGCGGATTAACTTCATTGTCTCAGTGTCGTGTATGCCCATAAGGTCAAAGCGGAAACCATCTATGTGATACTCTGTAGCCCAATATTTTATAGAATCTATAATGTATTTGCGCACCATTGCACGCTCACTTGCGGTCTCATTTCCACAACCTGACGCATTGGAGTAACTGCCGTCGCCCCAATGGCGGTAGTAGTAACCAGGTGTGGTCATACTGAACGCTGAATGCTCCCAAGTGTAGGTATGGTTGTAGACTACGTCCATAATAATGCGTATGCCGTTTTTGTGCAGCGCCTGAACCATCTGCTTGAACTCACGTATGCGGCAGTATGGGTCATCGGGATTTGTGGAGTAACTGCCTTCAGGTACATTATAGTGCAGTGGGTCATAACCCCAATTGTATTTGTTTTCATAAAGCCGAGCCTCGTTGATTGAAGCGAAATCAGCCGATGGCATAAGGTGTATATGCGTGATACCCAATTCCTTAAGATGGTCAATACCTGTCTTTTGTCCGAATGAGTTGACTGTGCCTTCCTCTGTGAATGCAAGGAACTTACCTTTGTTAACCATTCCTGAATTTGGTGACATTGAGAAATCACGGACGTGAACCTCATATAATATTATGTCTGTCAGATTTTTTAGTTCGGGTTTTTTGTCGTCAGCCCAGCCATCGGGGTTGGTATCCTTAAGTTCAATGATTGCGGCTCTTTTTCCGTTCACGCCAACCGCTTTTGTGTAAGCCCCGGCAGTCTCCTCAAGCCATTCATCATCAAACTTAACCTGAAAAGTGTAGAATTTGTTTTTCCAATCTCCGTTTAGTATAGCCTCCCAGATGCCGTTTTTGAGTGAACGCATCTGCTTGGTCTCAATGGCGGTGCCGCCATCTCCTGTCTCATAAATACGCACAACAGCGTCATCAATGTCAGGCGACCATATCTTGAAAATTGTTTTTTCAGGGGTGTATGTTATGCCAAGGTCATTCTCCTTGTATATAGGATAATCATCAAAATTATCAAAGTGTATAGGAAAGTCAAGGTTTGCCATAGGCGGTTGTGTTCAAATATTTTGTAAAGATACAAAATAAATGAGAACTTTTGGAGTAGTGAGAGCAGAAAAATATTTTTTTTCTGCCGAGTCACGACAAAATTCAAGGCGAAGCCTTAAAGAAGAAAGAAGAAATTTAATGTGATTTCGGTCTAATATGCAAAAAGTAGGATGATTTTCATCCAAAAATACTCTAATACACAAAA
>JAZLIE010000027.1:0-2759 GCA_045617165.1 Candidatus Enterocola sp.
AAAGATTATGCGGTTATAACTCAAAGCATCGGAAGAATAGCCCGTATCTTCGATGGAAAGCAAGACCCGGTTGCCTATGATTTTGTGGATGATATGCAATACCTTGTAAAGAACTACAAAAAACGATGCTCCACCTACTCCAAAAACGGATGCTACTTTGTGGAGGAATAATGTGGAAACTATCAATCTTCTTTCTTTGTTCAGCGGCATAGGTGCTTTTGAAAAGGCTCTAACAAATATCGGTATTCCATATAACTTGGTTGGATATTGTGAGATAGATGCTAATGCCGCAAAAGCTTACTCCCTCATTCACAAAGTCCCGGAAACCTTGAATTACGGTGATATTACCTTAATTCAAGAAAACCTATTACCAAAGAATATTGACCTTATTACTTTTGGTTTTCCATGTCAAGATATTTCTATAGCGGGTTATAAAAAAGGATTGTTCGATGAACAGGGTAATCAAACCCGTAGCGGCTTGTTCTTTGAAGCACTCAGAATAATTAAGGCAACAAAACCACGGATTGCCATTGCTGAGAATGTTAAGAACCTTACCAGTAAATCAATGAAACCCGTCTTTGATACGGTTTTGTCATGTTTAGAAGAAGCCGGGTATAACTGCTACTGGAAAGTCATGAACGCTGCTGACTATAAGTTACCTCAGTCACGGGAAAGAGTATTCATTGTGTGTATCAGAAAAGATATTGACAATGGATGGTTTTCTTTCCCTGAACCAAAGCATCTTGATAAATGTATGGGTGACTATTTGGATGAAACTGTCCCCGAACAATACTACTTATCTGCTGAGAAAACGGCAAATGTGATTAAGCACAACGATAAACACCCCGGTCACATAGCTTCATGGGGGGGGGATGTCCAACGCTACTGAGTAGAGACTATAAAGACCCAAAGGTGGTGCTGGTATATGGATAGAATAATCCAAATTGCGGATTTACAGCACTACGGAAATGACCAAATGAACCGGGTTTATTCCACAGACGGTTTATCTCCTACCTTAAAAACAGTATCAGGGGGGGGGAGAGAAGTAAAAGTGGAGCAAGACGGTAGATACAGAAAACTTACAGAATGGGAATATTTCAGGCTTATGGGTTTCTCTGATGAGGACTATCAAATTCTGAAAGATAACGGCATATCAAAAACTCAAATATACAAAATGGCTGGAAATTCGATTGCTGTTCCTGTTTTGGAAGAACTGTTCAAATCAATTTATCCCTCAAGGACGGAGGTGAACAAACTGGAAAATCTATACATCTTTGACTGTGAGGTTTTTATCCACGATTGGTTGTTTGTTTTCAAGCATAAGCAAACTAAGGAATACACGGTTATATGGAATGACCGTGAAGCCCTTGAAGAATTTATGCAGCGGCAACCTCTTTTGGCAGGGTTCAATAACAAGCATTATGACCAATTCATCTTAAAAGGTGCGCTGGTCGGTCTTACCCCGGAAGAAATCAAGGAACTCAATGACTACATCATCCTTGAGGGTCATAACGGATGGGAACATCCAGCTATGAGAAATTCCCCGTGGTTTGACCAATATGACCTTATGGATGATTGTCAGGCTGGTTTGTCCCTGAAAGCTATTGAAGCCCATCTTGGAATGGATATAAAGGAAACCGAGGTAAGCTTCGATATTGACCGATACCTTACGGATGAAGAAAGAGAACTTACAGTTTATTACTGTAAGCATGATGTGGATGCCACAGACAAGCTTGACGATTTGCGGCAAGACTACATCAAAAACAAGTTGAAGCTTGGTCAAGAAATCGGTTTGACCCCTGAAAAAGCCCTGTATATGACCAATGCTAAACTGACCGCAACCTATCTTGGTGCAAAGCCCCCGGAAGAACCGTGGACTGATGAGCGGGAATATCAATACCCTCCCAACCTGAAAAGAGAGTACATCCCCGCCGAGGTGTTTGAGTTTTTTGACAGAATACATAATCCTGCCATTCCGTCAAATGTTTTATTCTCTCAGAAACTTGAAATCATGGTAGGTGATTGTCCAACAACCCTTGCTTACGGTGGTATTCACGGTGCTATTCCCTGTTATAAGGAGGTGGGAGATAAGTGAGAACCCGATTAGATGTTATCCATTCAAACATGATACAACGATGTACCAACCCAAATTCCCCTTTCTATTATAGATACGGTGGCAGAGGAATTGAAGTCTGTGAGGAATGGAGGACACGGAAAGGCTTTAAGAACTGGGCATTGGAAAACGGTTACAAGGATGATTTGACTCTTGACCGCATTGACAACGATAAGGGTTATTACCCGGAAAATTGCCGATGGGTTACGATGCAGACAAATTGTAATAACCGTTGTTCCACGCACAAAGTAACCGCTTTTGGGAAAACCCTCTCTTTGAAAGAATGGAGTGAAGAATTAAACATTTCTTACAACACTTTGAAAAAGAGAGTGATTGACCATCAAGAGGACGGGGAGTTTCTTCTAAGACCGTCCCGGAGAAAGGTGGTGGTTTGACGGTATGAGACTTATCAGAAACTATGATGTAGCTTCATACTACTGAACCCACACCTCATGACCCTATGCGGCTATACTTCAAGAAACATCCCCTCAGCAGAAAGCTATGAAGCAATGTTGGAACGCAGAATAAAGGCGAAACGCTCAGGAGATAAAGCTACAGCAAATGCCTTAAAGCTGGTTGCCAATACAACCTATGGTGCAATGCTTTCTGAATACAATGACCTTTATGACCCTCTTATGGGTAGGTC
>JAZLIE010000028.1:0-8629 GCA_045617165.1 Candidatus Enterocola sp.
CTGAATTATCATATGCAGAATTAAGAGAAGAGATTATCTCCGATTCTTTCATTTCTTATGTTAAAGCATTAAAAAACTATAAGAGTGGTGGGTATTATACTTACAATTCAAAAGACTTACAACAGTATCTAAATCATAAATTTACAGAAAAATATGGATAATCAGGATTTTCTCAAAGTGGTTTCTTGTTCTTTTAGAAAATTTTTAGAAACAGGTTCAAGAAGTAATGAAAAACTAAAGATACTTCATGGAAAAATTGCTGAAGATTTAAAAAAACGGCTTGGTGGTGAATATGATGTACATTCTTTAGGTATTGGTAATGGTCAAGAGGATAATATTGAAGGCAGGTACATAGATAAGAAAGTGGATATTACTATTCTTAAAAATAGAAAGGTAATTGCTGGCATTGGAGTAAAATTTGTAATGCAAAATTACTCTCAAAACTCTAATAATTATTTTGAAAATATGCTGGGAGAGACGGCGAATATTAGATGTGCTAACACGCCATATTTTCAAATTTTTATTATCCCGGATAAAGTTCCGTATTATGATAATAATGGGAAATTGAAGAAGTGGGAAACTTTTTCAGAACATAACTCCCAGAAATATTTAACTTTATCTAAAGATAATACGGAAACTTCTATTCACACACCAAACAAGACATTGTTATTCGTAATTCACCTTCCAGATATTAAATGTAGCGTTGATGACAAAGAGGAATATGTGAGATATTACTCTGATTTAGGCTCATTGCGGGTACGAGAGGCTGCTTGCTCTTATGGCGATTTTGAGGATGCTGTTATATTTAATGATTACGAGTTGTTTATTCAAAAAGTCGTTCATAGGATTTTATCAATTTGAAGCCGTAAACCAAATTAGTAGAACCATAATACTGTAATTTTTATTGTACTTGCTTACGCCTCATCGTGGTGGAAATGATTACCTTTGTGGAAATATTATGTGTGTGTGAAATATCTGCTACTATATTATCTGCTTGGAATAAATCTGCTGGCGTTCACGCTGTATGGGGTGGACAAGGGTAAGGCTAAGCGTGGGGCGTGGAGAACACCGGAGTGGGTGCTGATTTTTGTTGCTTTGATTGGAGGTAGCCTTGGGGCTCTTCTTGCAATGAGCGTGTTCCATCATAAGACTCTTCATAAGAAATTCAGCATTGGTGTGCCGCTTATTTTTTTACTACAGGTTTTATGCTGGATTGTGCTTGCATACGCATCATCGTGGTAGGTTACAGCATTATTATGTTGCTGAGTTCTGTGGATAGTTTGTGTATTCCGTTCTCAATCTTTTCGAGTTGGCGTCGTCTGGGTTTGTGAACGCCTGCCGCATAGTGCCAAAGTTGCCTCTCATTTATGCCTGTTATTCTGCTTAACGCCGCTTTGGTGAATATATTGCTATAATAGTTGATGAATGATGCCGTGTCAACTTTATATTTGAAATCAAATTCGCCTTGGAGTGCTTTTACTGGTTGAATGCCGGTCTCTGTGCAGGTCTCTTTGTATAGTTCCGTAGCCTCTTTGATATTGGTCTCAATTTCTTTGAGGTCTTTGCCTGTTGTTATGATTGGAGCGTCTTTGATATATGCACTGAGATTATCTCCAGAATATTCTACTATTACTGTTACAATTTGTTTTTCCATCGCTATTATTATTTTAGTCCTGCTTGCCTTAATATATTGAAATATGTTCCCTTTTCAATTCCTTTGTTCCCGTGGTCTGGAACTACAACTATATGCGTTCCGTCTGAATATACTTGATGGCTCCCTTTTTGTCTAACAAATAAGAATCCGTTGTTCATAAGTAGGTCTGTTACATCCTTAACTTTCTTATAACTCATAATCGTTCTGCAAATATAGTAATATTATGAATACTATGCAAGAATTGTTCATTTTTTTACTATAATTAACTCCTGCATTATTATTAAATTTCTTTTACAAATGTAGTTGGATGTAACTGGATATGCAAATTACCCCAAATCACAAAAACAGGCTTTTAACATATTTTAACACAGTTTTTTGACATATAACATCAATACTGTAACAGGCAGTTACAGTCTTAAAACTTTTAGTTATAGTGGGGTTCTGAAATTTTAACAAAGTTTAACATTTGCCTCATCGTGGTAGTGGTGTTGGTGGTTTCAATGGTTTTGTGTAAATTTGCAAGACTATAGTTATATTTAAATTTTATGGAGAATTGCAATATTATTCTTTTGTCGGTATTCGGTGATGACAAACCTGGTGTTACTGCCACTATGACCGGGATTTTAGGTGGGTATAATGCAGAGATACTTGATATTGGTCAGGCTGATATTCATCACTCGCTTGCTTTAGGCATTCTTTTCAAGATTGATAATGATGTAAAAGGTCCTATACTTAAAGACTTGCTCTTCAAGGGCTATGAGATAGGAGTTAAAGTGAGGTTCACTCCCATTTCTGTAGAACGCTATAAGCAGTGGGTGAGCCGTCAGGGAAAGGAGCGTTATGTGGTTACTATACTTGGTAAGATAATAACCGCCACACAGGTCTCATTGGTATCGGCGGCAATTGCTGAACAGAACCTCAATATTGATTCCATAAAGCGTCTGACAGGTCGTCCGCCGCTTGACCGCACTAATATTGAAGACTTGCGTTCCTGCGTGGAACTATCCATAAGGGGCGACCTGAAGGATAAGTCAGCCCTCAGTTCCAAATTTCTTGAGATTAGTGCTAATCAAGGCATAGACATATCTTTCCAGAAAGATGATATGTACCGCCGTACCCGTCGCCTTATCTGTTTTGATATGGATTCCACCCTTATTAAGACGGAGGTTATTGACGAACTTGCCGATAGGGCTGGTGTGGGTTCTGAGGTGCGTGCCATCACAGAGAGTGCTATGCGTGGTGAGATTGATTTTAAAGAGAGTTTCACACGCCGAGTGTCACTTCTAAAAGGTCTTGATGAGGGCGTTATGAAGGAGATTGCTGAGAATCTTCCGATTATGGATGGTGCGGATAGGCTTTTCGGGGTATTGAAGAAGAGTGGCTTTAAGATAGCGATTCTTTCCGGTGGATTCACATACTTTGGTGAATATTTGAAAAAGCGTTTCGGTATTGATTATGTGTATGCCAATAATCTTGAGATAGTTAGCGGCAAACTTACAGGGCGTTTCACGGGTGATATAGTAGATGGCAGACGTAAGGCGGAGTTGCTAAGCTTGATTGCTCAGGTTGAACATATTGAACTTGAGCAGGTTATAGCGGTGGGAGACGGTGCTAATGACCTTCCTATGCTTAATCTTGCCGGGCTTGGCATAGCGTTCCACGCCAAGCCAAAAGTTAAGGCAAACGCCAGCCAGTCAATCTCCACCATAGGTCTTGACGGCATACTTTATTTCCTTGGTTTCAGAGATATTCAAATAGAAAACTAAACAACTTATGAGGCGAAACTTGGTGTCATACATAGTGTTGTTTGTTCTGCTGGTGGTCTTTTTTGCCGCCGATGTGGTGCTGGGTGATGTGCTTATTCCGTTTAAATATGTTGCTGAGGCTTTAAAGGGTGGTAACACTGATGGTGCGGTGTGGAACATTATCTTTAACTACCGCCTGCCAAAGGCGCTGACAGCCGTGCTTTGCGGGGCGGCTCTCTCTCTATCCGGACTTCTTATGCAGACTCTTTTCCGTAATCCGCTTGCAGGTCCGTATGTGCTTGGCATAAGTTCAGGTGCTGGGCTTGGCGTGGCTATTTTAGTGCTTTCAGCGGGGCTTATAGCGGTGCCGTCAGCGTTTGTTATGAGCGGTTGGGCACAGGTGGTAGCCGCCGTTGTTGGAGCGGCGTTTGTTATGGCTCTGGTGCTGTTAGCCTCTTTGAAAGTAAGAGATACGGTCAGTCTGCTTATAGTAGGTATTATGTTCGGCGGAATAGCGGGAGCCGTGGTTAATGTGCTGCAGAGTATCAGTAACCCCGATGCCTTGAAAATCTATGTTGTGTGGACAATGGGCAGCCTCAGTGCTGTTACGTGGCAATATCTGACAGTGATGGCTCCTGTGGTGCTTGGCTCAATAGTCATAGCCCTGTTCCTGCCTAAAAGCCTGAACGCCTTGCTGCTTGGAGAGAACTACGCCACAGGTCTTGGCGTTAATGTAGGCTTTACAAGAGTAGTTATAATAGTGCTCACCTGTCTGCTTGCAGGGGCGAGCACAGCGTTCACGGGTCCTATAGCCTTTATCGGGGTGGCTGTGCCGCATATAGTAAGAGGTGTTTTTAAAACCGCAGACCATAGGGTGGTGCTGCCTGCCTCTGTTCTTGCAGGCGCTGTTCTGCTGCTTGTGTGTGACATTGTATCTTGCCTGCCTGGCACCATCTATACCATTCCGGTGAACTCAATAAGCGCTTTGGTGGGTGCACCTATAATACTTTGGGTCATAATTAAGAACAAACATTTGAACTACTGATGGCTGACGTTCCCTACATATTGATGGCAAAGATTTTAGAGATTGGATATAATGGCAAGAGTCTTACCTATCCGCTTAATCTGTCACTTAATCGAGGTACTCTTACGGCACTTGTAGGCACAAACGGCTGTGGCAAATCAACCCTCATACGCACTCTAAGCGGGCTACAGAAGCCTCTCAAAGGCAAGGTTCTCATTAAAAATGAAAATGTGGTGTCACTTTCAGGCAACCGCAGGGCAAGGCTTATAAGTCACGTGCTTACTGACAGCCACTACCTGCGTAGCATAACTGTGCGTGATATGGTTGGAATGGGGCGCTTCCCCTACACAAACTTCTCTGGCAAACTAACGGCTAAGGATAGTGAGGTGGTGGAGCAGGCTATGCTTCATGTTAATGTGGCGCATAAGGCAGACCAGCCTCTATACTCACTCTCTGACGGCGAACGCCAGCGTACTATGATAGCTAAGGCTCTTGCTCAGGACACGCCTCTTATTTTCCTTGATGAGCCTACCTCTTTCCTTGATATGCGTAACAAGATTGACATTCTATGTCTGCTTCATAAACTTGCGTCGGAGCGTGATAAGACAATACTTCTCTCAACCCACGACATTGACATTGCCCTTCAGGTGGCTGATACTATATGGCTTATGGAGAGCGGCAAACGCATAATTGCCGGCACTCCAGAGGAACTTGTTACAAGCGGTAAGATTGGTGAGAGTTTCCACTCTGATGCCTTTTTCTTTGATACCACCACACGCAGTTTCAAGGTTCGTAAATAGAAGGGTTACCGCAGCGGGCTCATAAATACGGTGGAGTCACCCTCATCTGTGACATCGTGGTGAAGAATTGTAACAAGGTCACTCAAAATAAGGTCAGGACGTACAACGCCACTCTCCCAAAAGTCATTGGCGCCGCTCTGTAGTTTGCGTTTGTTCTTATTGTAGGCGTTACGGGTTTTATACGGCTTGAACAGTTCCAGGCGGGAGTCAGACTCAAGCAGTTCAGCGTAGGTGTCAACATCAAGTCCTACCCATATGTCACAATCCTTGAAGTTTTGTAGCACGTATTCAAGACTAAGTGGCAGACTGCCTGACTCACTGTTGTCTGAGAAGTGGTATAAGCCACCGGCATCTGAGAACAGACGGCTCATATAACTGTTGCCTGCCGGCATATACCATACCCCTTTGAATGTAAGTCCTGGTAGTATTGAAGGGGTGCTCTCTGCATTTGCGGCACGCTCTATCTGACGGTCATAATTTGACATAACAGAGTTGAAGAGTGAGTCCGCCTCTCTCTCCTTATTAAAGAACGCCGCTATGAATTTAATCCACTCCGCGCGTCCAAGTATGTCGGGCTCTATCCACTCAACTGTGCTGACCACATTTATGCCTGATTCTATAAGACGCTCAATGTGCTGGTCGGGCTGGTTGAACGCCGTTGCAAGAAATAAATCAGGTTTCAGCATCATAACAGGCTCAAAATTAACTGAGAAACTGTCTCCCAAATCACTGCAGCCGCCGTTTTTGAGAGCCTCTCTAACGGTGGGGTTGTATATGAGATTTGATGAACAGACACCCTTTATTTTGTCAGTGCTGTTAAGATTTGCTATAAACGCCACGTGGCTGCAACTGCCTGCCGCCACACTCTCCACAGGTTGTGTGATTTTATGGCGTGCCATAACTTTGGCACTATCCCAAGGGTTCAGCACAACTGCCACCTTATATGTAGGATAGTACTCAATGCGGAAATATTTGGCAAAGAGCGGTGTAAGCACACTGTCTGGCTCCGCCGCCTCCACACTATAAATGGTGTCATCAGCCACACCACCACTATTCTCCGTGCCATTTGTGCAAGCAGTTAAAATCACGGCTGATATCAATAAAACTACAAGTGAATTTTTAAGTCTCATCAAAAAATCATATTTTTGCAATGCAAAGATATAAAGTATAATTGTTAATTGTTAATTGTTAATTGTTAATTGTTAATTGTTAATTGTTAATTGTTAATTGTTAATTGTTATGACCATAACACTCCTCGGTCCAGCCTACCCATATCGTGGTGGCATAGCGGCATTCAATGACCGCCTTGCCATTGAGTTTATTGCGGCTGGCGATGATATAAATATAGAGAACTTCTCATTACAATACCCTGAGTTCCTGTTTCCGGGTAAGACGCAGTATAATCCCTCTCCCGCGCCATCAGAGGTTGGAATGACACGCAGTGTAAACTCCGTGAACCCTTTCAACTGGCTGAAGGTGGGGCGTAAGATACGCAAAGCGGCTCCTGACATACTTGTTGTGCGCTATTGGATGCCATTTATGGCGCCTTGTCTTGGCACAATAGCACGTGTGGTAAAGGGTAACGGCAAGACTCAGATTGTGGGACTGGTTGATAACATAATACCTCACGAGCGACATTTCTATGACTCTATGCTCTCAAAATATTTCATAGGGGCGATAGACCGTTTTGTTGTCTTGAGCGAGTCTGTGAGAGAGGAGTTAAGCCACTTTACTTCCAAACCGTGTTCTCTTAATCCGCATCCTCTATATGATATTTATGGTGAGAAGGCAACACGCCTTGAGGCTGTGGGAAAACTTAATCTTGACCCCGATGTCCGCTACCTTATGTTCTTCGGGTTCATAAGAGATTACAAGGGACTTGACCTTCTGCTTGAGGCGTATGCGGCAGGTAAATTTTGGGAGAGGGGAGTAAGGCTCATAGTTGCGGGGGAGTTCTATGGCAACGCTGACAAGTATATGAAACAGGCATCGGGGTTAGGAATAACTGACAAGATAGTGTGGCATAATGATTTCATACCTGATGACGAGGTACGCTATTGGTTTGCCGCCGCTGACATAGTGGTGCAGCCGTACAAAACCGCCACGCAGAGCGGTATTACTCAGATAGGCTACAATTTTGAGAAACCTATGATAGTGACCCGTGTGGGCGGTTTGGCTGAGATTGTCCCCGATGGCAAGGCTGGCTATGTGGTGGAGCCTGACGCTGAGGCGTTGCGTTCCGCCATCTCTGATTTCTTCTTTAACCGTATGCCAGACTGCTTTTATAAGGGTATAATAGAGGAGAAGAGGAAGTATAGTTGGAGTGCGATGATTGATTGTTTGAAAGGGTTGTGAAAAAAAAGTTTGTAAAAAATAATAATTTTATTTGTGTGGTTATAAAATTAGTCTTACCTTTGTGGTCGCTTTTTGGGTTGCAGTGTACCCGATAGGCAGTAAGGAAAATAACAAAAACAGATACAGCGATGTCAAAAATTTGTCAAATCACCGGAAAACAGGCCGTTATAGGCAACAATGTTTCTCACTCAAAACGCAGAACAAAGCGTAAATTTGATATAAATTTGTTCACAAGAAAATTCTATTGGGTGGAGCAAGATCAATGGATTACATTGAATGTTTCAGCAAACGGATTACGTATTATTAACAAAATGGGTCTTGATGCAGCCATCAAACGTGCTGCTGAAAAGGGTTACCTATAATATTTCAGGAGGACAAGAGTATGGCTAAGAAAGCAAAAGGTAACAGAGTTCAGGTTATCCTTGAGTGCACAGAGCACAAGGAGAGCGGTATGCCAGGCACATCACGCTACATTACCACAAAGAACCGTAAGAACACAACAGAGCGTTTGGAGTTGATGAAATACAACCCAATTCTCAAGAGAATGACACTTCACAAAGAAATTAAATAATACTGAGATATGGCAAAGAAAACAGTTGCAACATTGCAAAAGGGCGAAGGCCGTGCATACGCTAAGGTTATTAAGATGGTAAAGTCACCTAAGACAGGTGCCTATATATTTGAAGAGGAGATGGTACTTAATGACAAGGTAAAGGATTATCTTGCAAAGTAACATTATCTATATACATGCAAAAAGAGGGAGTTTGATTTTTTTTCAAACTCTTTTTTTTGTTTTTTATGGATTTTTTTTGAAATGAGAGAAATTTGCATTATCTTTGCAATAGGTATATGGAATATATCTGTAAAAAACTTTATTGAACTTATTATTAACCATTTTAAAATTTTATTAATTATGAAAAAACTTTTACTTTTTGTTGCTGCCGCTCTATTGGCAGTTGGTGCAAGCGCACAGTATTTTATGGCAGGTAATGGTACTGCCACTAACGGTTGGTGCTGTGGTCTGAATTGGTCCGCTGATGGTTGTGAAATG
>JAZLIE010000029.1:0-4005 GCA_045617165.1 Candidatus Enterocola sp.
GGGGTTACAACTCCACGGGGTACAAGTCCACATCCATTCTTTGAACAGAGGCATGTAATCACGGTATTTGCGGTAAAGGTCACAGGAAACAATACCGACAAGTTCAGAGCATGTACCGTAAGATTTATCACCATTGTCAGCGGTCAAATCCATTTCATACTGACACAAATCACCCCGGTTTAACTCAGGAAGAAAACCATTGATGAGCATTTCTCTCATCGAACTCTCTTTCCAGTTGTTTTTACCGTCCTCATCAAAGGCAACCTCTCCAATAGGATTTGCCGTGATACAGAGCGCACCACCCTGTTCATACCCAAGGAAGATGAACTCAATTCCGTTGTAAAGGAAATGCGCTCCGCTGTTGAACTTGGAGAAGTCAGGGTACTTGCTGCTATCAATCAGAGCCTTGATTTTCTCAAGAGTCTTAGAAGCGTTTTCCTCATTTTCAGAGCAAAGGGCTTCAATATTTTCAATAAGGTTCATAAACACCTTTCCTTTCGATAAATAGTGTGATATACTATTGGTGGAGTTAGTTCTCTGCCGTTTATGGTGTTCCAGCACCTAAGCGGCTTTTTTCATAGGAGTCATACAGTTTCATAATCTTTTCGGTATAACTGGTTGTGAAGATACCCTCATCCCACAGCTTCCTTGCCCCGGATGCTCCACAGTTGTAACTCATGAGTGCCTTTGCAATATCACCATCGTTTGAACTGAGTTTATCTGACAAGATGTAGATACCGCTCGTTACATTTTGGTAAGGGTCAAGCATATTGGTAACACCAATCTTTTCCCTCAACCAATCATGGTTGATAATGTTAATCTGCATAAGACCGTAATCATTAGTCCTACTGACAATCGTGGAGTCAAAACCGCTTTCCGCATCAATCATTGCAATTATCAAAGACATTGGAACATCGTATTGTTCACACAAATCTCTGATATAGTCCTGCAAGTCATGGGTAAGGTTTACGCTGTAATAGAATTTTGGTTCTTCAACAGGGGTTTCAACTGGGAGAACATACACGGCTTCTTCTTGAATGGTAACTGGTTCAGGCGGGGGTAAATCTTTGTTTTCATGCTCAGTAGCGGTTCTGCTGAGTATGAATGAGAGGAGGGAACATAGCACAAAGGCAAACACCGCTTCCATTAAAAGACTTATCCACCGTTCAGCCCTTTTTCCACTGGTATGTTTTCCCGTACTTTTGCTGATACCATTGTTCATAGTCACGGCGGTTTTCCTCCTTTCGCAAGTAATCTTTTACAGTTCGTGCAAGGATTTTGCTGAGACTGCGACTGCTCCAAGAATTTAAGAGTTGTCCAGCCATTTTTCATAATCCTCAAGGATTTCAAGAGAAGCCGTGATAATTTCCTTGGCAGTCTGATTTTTACGAACACCCCTCAAGGTGTCACTCATGACCGTCTTGCAAACGGAAATTCCTCTGTCCTGCTCCAAACGGTTCATGAGCCAAGTTTGAGACAGGTTGTTCTTTTTCAGCAGCCACAGGATTTTATCTCTACGCTCCTTGTCCATTGGGTAAACCTCCTTTCCGCATAGTTGCGGACAACTTTTGATATTGACAGCAGGGTTCTCTTTGGGTATAATAAGAGTGTGACCAACTTAATAACCTTTGGAGAACCGCTGTTCAAAACAATAAGGGCAGAGGGTGGAATTTCTGTTCCCTTTTGTTGTTCGCAAGTATAGTATAATCCCTATTTGCGTATCTGTCAATACCTAAATGCGTATTCTCCGAAAAATATTTTTGGAGGGGTTCATCATGACTATCAGGGAAAGGGTCATATTCTTATCTGAGGAAAACCATATAAGTCAAAAAGAACTTGCCGCATCAATAAATGCTCCTGCAACAACCGTAAATGGGTGGTTTAAGAATGATAATCGCAGTCCATCTTCTGAGTATTTAATACCTATATGCGAATTGTTTTCTGTTTCTGTTGAATGGCTATTAACAGGTAAAGAAGCCACAATAGCAAAAGATGATATGGAAGAAGTGTTATTATCTTCTTATCGTCTTACGGATGTAGAGGGTAAAGCCCGTATTATTCAAATTTGCATGAATGAAAAAGATAGGATAGAAAAAAAGACTGTTGCTACTTCTTCAACAGCAACAGCATGACGGGATAATACATTTAGATACTTATAGACAATGGAGTAGCTTATAATGGATGTTGTACTTTACATGAGATACAGTTCTCACAGTCAGACAGAACAATCTATTGAGGGGCAAGACCGTGTTTGTTCCGCTTTCTGTGAGCAGCAGGGTTATACGATTGTAGGAAGATATATTGACCGGGCAACCTCAGCATCCAAAGACACAGAGAAACGCTTAGAGTTCCAGCGCATGATAAGGGACTCTGAGAAAGGTCTTTGGCAGGGTGTGGTGGTATATAAGCTTGACCGTTTTGCCCGTAACCGTTATGACTCCGCTACCTACAAAGCCCGATTGAAAAAGAATAGAGTCAGGCTTCTTTCAGCCACAGAAAACATAGGTGATAACCCTGAGTCTGTAATTCTTGAAGCGGTTCTTGAGGGCATGGCAGAGTTTTATTCCAAGGAACTTTCTCAGAAAATCACCCGTGGTATGTATGAGTCCGCTGCCAAATGTCACAGCATAGGTGGGTTAGTTCCTCTTGGGTACAAGATTGAGAACAAGAAGCTGGTTGTGGATGAAGCAGGAGCGTCTATTGTCAGGGAAGCATTTGATATGTATGCCAATGGTTCTACCGTAGCTGACATAATCAACCTGTTTAACAAAAAGGGGTATAGAACATCTAAAGGTTCTGAGTTTAATAAAAACTCTTTCAAGTCCATGTTCAGAAATGAACGATATATCGGTATCTATAAATATAAAGATATGAGGGTTGAGGGTGGAGTTCCTGCCATCGTTGACAAGGAAACCTATGAGATAGTCCAAAAGCGGCTTTCTAAGAACGCAGAAGCCCCGGCAAGAGGGAAAGCCAAGGTAGATTACCTCTTGACCCAAAAGCTTTTCTGCGGGCATTGTGGGGCTTCTATGGTGGGAGAGTCAGGTACTTCCAAAACAGGGGCAGTCCATAATTACTACACTTGTGCTTCACGAAAAAGAAAGCACTCTTGCGATAAAAAGCCCATCAAGAAAGAACTGATTGAATATGCTGTTGTGCAAGATACCTTAACCTTGCTTACCCCTGAGGTCATAGATTACCTTGCGGAAGCAGCAGTAAAAGCCGCTGAGGAAGAAGCAAAAAACAATACCCTCATCAGTTCCTTACAATCAGAGATTGCAGGGATTGACAAGGGTATTAGAAACCTTATTAAATTGGTTGAGAACGGGGCTGAGTCAGAAACTCTTACAGACAGGCTTACTCAGTTGGAAAAAGAAAAGAAAGACCTGAGCCGTAGGTTATTGGTTGCTCAAGATGAAGTGATAGTCCTTGAGAAAGACCATGTAGTTTGGTGGTTATCCAAATTCATTGAGGGTAATATTGAAGATGAAACATTCCGTAGGCACATTATAGATTTACTGGTGAACTCAGTAACAGTTTGGGATGAGCCTGACGGATGGAAAGTAACCATAGCTTATAACCTCACATCAGGTCAAACAAGCACTTTTAAGTGTTCGGATTTAGGGCAAAACCCTCCACCATCGGAGTATAATCCGAACTCTAAGCGGTTCGGATTATCTCTTTTTATCCCGTCAAAAGTTTTTATACGGACATTAGTACACCCCGCCCATGACTGAGCGGGGTGCTTTTGTTACGCTTTTTTAGTTCATGTACCGCAGACTCGATGAGGTTATCAATCTCATCTTCATTTACGCTGAAACCTTTACTCTCAAGGAATTTAAGGACATACCATTTCTTTTCTGCCCCTTTCCCGGTTTCATTGTAAATCTGTTCAGCAGCTTCAACCGCCACTCTGACCCATACTTTGATGGTGTCAAGCTTCTTTGCATCCAACTGAGTCTTGGTATACGGAATGAGGTACTTAGTAACTAAGCCTAAAATAAC
>JAZLIE010000030.1:0-3145 GCA_045617165.1 Candidatus Enterocola sp.
ATAGGTCTTTTGATTCCTCTTGGCATCATTATCTTAAAGGAACTACTTGTACCATATATTCGTACAGAGAAGGAGATTGAGAAACTAAGCCAGGGCAAGGGACTTCTTATGGGTGTCATTCGCCACACAAATAGTCGCTCACCTGTAATCATTGACCGTCACCCCAAGAGCAGTGTGGCGGAGAGTTACCGTGTACTGCGTACCCAGGTTGAGTATGCTCTGCATCGTAAGGAGAATATAGTTGTTATGCTAACCTCCACGCAGTCTGGTGATGGTAAGACATACATTAGTGCTAATATGGCTGGCGTATATGCCGTTACAGGCAAAAAGACACTGCTTATGGACTTGGATATGCGTAAGCCGTCTGTACAGACCCTTTTGAATACAGAGAACAACAAGGGTATTACAGACTATCTTATTGGCAGTATCTCACTTGAACAAGCCATCACAAAAGATGACCATTATAAGTTTGATATTCTTACCGTAGGTACCATTCCACCAAGCCCAAGTGAACTTCTCAAATCAGAGAAGATGAAGGAACTTATGGAGTACCTTAAAAAGGAGTATTGCTACATAGTAATAGATACATCACCTATAGGACTTGTGGCAGATGCATTTAACGTTATGGAGTTCACTGATATGATTATCTACTCCGTACGCTGTGGCAAGACAAACAAGAAACTGTTTAAGAATACAATAAGTTCACTCTTCCAGAACGGAGTTACCAACATACGTTATGTATTTAATGATGTCAACTTCCACAAGTTAGAGTACAGCCGCTACTACAGTAACTACTATGGCGCATACGGCCACTACGGCAACAAGTCATACGGTTACTATGGCTACGGCAGAGGAGAGCACAAGAAAGATAGTGCGTACGTGGATTATTTTGACGATAATGAATAAAGTCGGAGAATTGGTGAATTATGGTGCAAGCCGAATACAGACAAACAGGTTTGTATGTTAAGGCGAAGCCCATAATCACGGCGTAGCCGTAATCGGTGAATCGAAAGATTCACCAACGATTAACCGATTCCACGATTAACCGATTAACCAAATAAACATTTATATGAACGAACAACGTAAAATCGCCGTAATCGGCCTCGGCTACGTGGGACTCCCACTAGCCATTGAGTTCGGCAAAAAATACCGCACCCTTGGCTTTGATATTAACGCCGCACGTGTGGCAGAGTTACAGGCTGGTAAAGACCACACATTGGAGGCAAATCTTGCCGCTATGAAGGAGGCTACAGACCTCTATGCATCCAATTCGGGCATAGGACTTAGTTTTGCATGCTACCCAGAGAAACTAAAGGATTTCAATACCTTTATAGTTTCAGTTCCAACCCCTATAGATGAGTTTAATAATCCTGATTTAACGCCACTACTAAAGGCATCTGCAATGCTTGGTGGAGTGCTTAAAAAGGGTGATATTGTTATCTATGAGAGTACCGTATATCCAGGCTGTACAGAAGAGGATTGCGTACCAGTACTTGAACAAAAATCCGGACTTAAGTTTAATGTTGATTTCTTCTGCGGATACTCCCCGGAGCGTATAAACCCAGGTGATAAGGAAAACACCCTTACCACCATTAAGAAGATAACATCTGGCTCAACCCCTGAGGTTGCAGATATTGTGGATGAACTCTATCGTTCTGTAATTAAGGCCGGTACACATAAGGCACCGTCTATGAAAGTAGCGGAGGCTGCCAAGGCTATAGAGAACACACAGCGTGATATCAATATATCATTTATGAATGAACTTGCACTTATTTTTGACCGTGTAGGCATTGATACAAATGATGTTATTGAGGCTGCCGGCACAAAGTGGAACTTCCGTAAATATCGTCCGGGACTTGTAGGCGGTCACTGCATAAGTGTTGACCCATATTATTTGGCACATAAGGCAAACGCATTGGGTTATAACCCGCAAGTAATACTCTCAGGTCGTAGAGTAAATAACTCCATTGCACAGTTTATAGCACAGAAGACTCTTAAACTTATGATTCAGGCAGACCATAAAATCAAGGGTGCCAATATTCTTGTATTGGGTATCACCTTTAAAGAGAACTGCCCCGATATGCGTAACACTAAGGTTATAGACATTATTAAAGAGTTGAGAGACTTTGGTGTAAATGTAGATGTATATGACCCTTGGGCAAGCAAAGATGAGGTTAAGGCGGAGTTCGGCATTGATTTGCTACCAAAAATCAATCCACAAAAGAACTACCAAGCCGTCATAGCCGCCGTAGCCCATAAAGAGTTCTATGAATTTGATTTCAAGAAATACAAAGATGCCGGAGCCGTAATCTTCGATGTAAAAGCCTTTGTAGATAGAAAATACGTGGATGCAAGATTGTAAAAATTAATATTATATTCATATGTTACATTCATTTTATATCGAAAATTTCAAGAAAATCCAAAAGCTAAGTATACAAAACTTAAAACGAATTAATTTGATTTGGGGAAATAATAATGTTGGAAAATCCACATTACTTGAAGCCATATCTATTTATGCCAATGGTGGTGATATTACAAGCTTTTACAATATACTCAATAATAGGGGTGAAGATATTCATGTTTTTAGACGTGGAGAAGAATACATATCAGTAGAAGATGAAATCATTGCTTTCTTGCCATTAGTCTATAATTATGATAGGCAGATATTATCAACCATAGGTGTCAGAATTGGACAATCTAATGAAGATTGTATAAAAATTAGTTTGGTTAATAAATGTAGGATTCCCATAAGTGGGGATATAGAAAGTTATGAAATTAAAGTATTTTCACTGAATGACAGGATTGATGATAATGCTGTAAATTGCAAATTAGCAATAGAAACAAAAAACATTAATGACAATAGATGCTCATATATAGAATTTAAAGAAGGCGGATTAAGAACTTCTTTTTTGTACGGAAATACATCTCCTTCTAACATAAATATTCCATATAGATTTTTAAATTGTCGACAGGCTTCGCTTTTAGATATAGATAAATTGTGGTCCAATATTTCAATGACACCATATGAGCAGTATGTTATTGAAGCTTTGCGAGTTATAGAACCAGATATTTTAAAATTCAATATTTTGGTTGATAAAAATGATTACAGACAGTTTGATAATTCAATTCCATACGTACTATTAAA
>JAZLIE010000031.1:0-1438 GCA_045617165.1 Candidatus Enterocola sp.
AAACACGTATTTCTCATTATTCATACGGATTGAAATTTCCGTAAAAATACAATTCAAATCGTCGCACCCCAAAAAACCTTGCAACTAACTAATTTTCAATAATTTCAAAGAACAAATTTTATTTTTTAGTGGACACTAGTGGTTAATTATTAATTATTAATTTAAAACAGCATTGCCACATACACCACATACGCCGCCATCAACACGCCTCCGCCAATCCTGCCAAGTGAACTGTACCTCTCATCGGGGTATGACTTTTTAAGAAAATAACGGCGCATAGGGAATATGCCCACAAGCAGTGCTACCGTAAAGCCCAGCATCCAGAAGAGGTCTGAACGAAAATCGGTGTATTTGTAGTTGCTTATAGGGCTTATAGTGGCTGCCACACCTAACACAAACAGTATGTTGAATATGTTTGAACCCACAATGTTACCTATGGCTATGTTCGCCTGGCGTTTTGCCGCCGCTATTATTGATGTCACAAGTTCAGGTATGCTTGTACCAAATGCCACGATGGTTATGGATATAACACGCTCACTTATGCCCCAGGTGCGTGCCAGCCCGCTTGCTCCGTCAATAAGAAGGCTTGAACCGTATGCAAGACCCGCTATTGAGACTGTCAGTATCAGAAATGACGCCCACAGAGGATATTTTGCAGGTATCACCTTCTCTTTCTTTGGCTTAGGAGTCTGCTTTATGCAGAATATGGTATGGCATATTATAAGGGCTATGAACATTATTCCCTCCCATCTTGAGACAAGTGAGTCTTTCATAACAACCATAAGTATGAAACTCACCATTACAAGGAACGGCATATCACGGGTGAATGTCACCTTTTCAAGTGCAAGCGGTATAATGAGAGCCGTAAGACCAAGTATGAGACCTATGTTGGCTATGTTTGAGCCTATTACATTTCCCAAACTCATCTCTGAGTGCCCCGATATGGCAGCCTCTGTACTAACTATTAGTTCCGGTGCTGACGTGCCGAACGCCACTATTGTCATTCCAATTATAAGTGGTGAGACCTTGAACTTGTTTGCAATATCTACAGCACTGTTTACCAGCCACTCTCCGCCTAAAATCAGCAGGAATAATCCCCCTATAAGAAAAACATAATCCATAATAAGCGGTAAAGTTACAATTTTTTTCACTAACTTTACAAAATATTTACGGTGATGCGGTTAAGCGGTTATTACGGCTACGCCGTGATTAACGGCTTCGCCTCAACATACAAACAATAATTCGGTTAATCGGTTAATCGGTGAAGCGGTTAATCGATAATTATTAATTATTAATTATTAGTACTGATGCGTTAAATTTTTATAAAAAATCAAATAAAGAAAGTTCTTTGACATTTTGACTTGAAACAGGCATATCTGTTTTTGAAATCAGTTCTGGCAAGTATGCTTTTTCTAAAGCGGAAACACTGATGACTGTG
>JAZLIE010000032.1:0-40961 GCA_045617165.1 Candidatus Enterocola sp.
TTTGTTTTACTCGTAGCCCTACTATTTTCACTACCTTTACTCGTAAAACTCACTACGTTTGTTTTACGAGTAACCATACAATTTCCACTATCTTTACTCGTAAAACTCACTACGTTTGTTTTACGAGTGAAGATAGGATGCATTAGGACAGAACCAAAAATGTTCCATTTTTGAAAAAGAAGTGTTGTGTGTACTTGTAAACAGGTTTCCAGTCCACACAACACTTCTTTTTTGCAAAAAACTTCGTTTTTTTTTGTTCTGTTCCTAATTTTCACTATCTTTGTGCCCTGTTTTGACGCAATCTCTGTCAGGGCTGTTTGGAACCTGTTATATTGCGCGTATATGTCAAACCATTAAAAGTTACAGAGATGGATTTAATTAAAGTTGCCCAAGAGGCATTTGCCACAGGCAAAGAGGGAACACTTCCTCAATTCAAAAGTGGAGACACAGTTACTATTTCCTATAAGATTAAGGAGGGTAACAAAGAGCGTATCCAACAATATCGTGGCGTTGTAATCAAGATTTCAGGTCACGGTGACACAAAGAGATTTACAGTTCGCAAGATGTCAGAAGGCGTTGGTGTGGAACGTATATTCCCATTCAACTCACCATTCATTGAGAAGGTTGAGGTTAACAAGATTGGTAAAGTCCGCCGCGCTAAACTTTACTACTTGCGTGAACTTACCGGTAAGAAAGCCCGCATTAAAGAGAAGGGCATCTAAACCCCTGATAGAATCACTTAAAAGACCGGTTTCTAAAAAAAGAGCCGGTTTTTTTATTTTTCAAGTGTGACATCGGTGGAATTTTAAAGAAAAAATTTTATCTTTGTGACGAATTTACCATTAGACCATACTAGTCAATGTCCAATATGATTTTGACTGATAAAATAGAAGCACTGCTCTCTCTCATAGAAGAGAAGAACACGCAGATTGAAAGGTTGAGTCAGGAATTGGAGTTCACTAAGAGCGAACTTAAAAAGATTAGTGCGGAAAGTGTTGAATTGCAAAGTAAATATGATAATCTAAAAATAGCCAAAGGAACTGTGGCGTTGTCAAAAGGCGATATCAGTGAGGCAAAGCGAAAAATCACTGATATTATGACACAAATAGATGTTTGTATTGCTAAACTAAGTGATAATTAGAGTTTGGAATGGGTCAGAACAGAGTTATAACAGTAAAGGTTAATGAAGTCCCTATCCAAGTCACTATTGAGGCCGACAAAGAGGATGTTTACAGAAGAGCAGAGTCAAAGTTGAGAACGATTTACATTGAGATGGCCAACAAACTTGGTAACACAAACAACATACAGGTCCTCTCCCGCGTAGCGTATGAGCTTATGATCAGAAGTTTCAAACTACAGGATGAGCTTAAGGCAACCGAACTAAAGATTGATCAGACCCTGTCAAAAGAGGGAAAGCTCTGATTTAGCCTCACATATTTAATGCAATTTTCACAAACCACCGGTTTAATTGGTATGGTTTTGAAAGTTGCATTTTTTAACATCTAAACATAACATATTATGAACACAACTTTTATAATACTAATTGTAGTCGCCTTTGTAATAGGATGCGGCGTAGCCATTGGGCTGGTACTGTTTATCCAAGGAAAAAAATCAAAAGATATTGTTGAAACCGCTAAATTAGAGGCTGAGGCAATAAAAAAGGCAAAACTTCTTGAAGTTAAGGAGAAATATCTGCAACTGAAGAACGAGTATGAGAAACAGGCAAACGCACGTAACACAAAACTTCAGCAGGCGGAGGCAAAGATTGCTCAAAAAGAGAAACAATTGCAGATTCAAGAAGAGGGTTTTGTAAAGAAAGAGACTGAGATAGAGCAACTTAAAAAAGCTTACGAAGCTCAATTGGACATTGCAGAAAAGAAAGACCAGGAACTTGACCGCCTGCACAAACAAGCCATTGAGAAACTTGAGGCGGTTGCTGGAATGTCAGCACAAGAGGCTAAGGATTCTATGATTGAGTCACTCAAGGCAGAGGCTCAGACCGCCGCTCTTGCCTACACAAATGAGATTATGGAAGAGGCGAGAATGAACGGTAATAAGGAGGCGCAGAAAATAATAATAAGGTCTATACAGCGAGTGGCAAGTGAGACAGCAATTGAAAATTCTGTTACAGTATTCCACATTGAGAATGATGAGATGAAGGGACGCATCATAGGCAGAGAGGGGCGTAACATACGTGCTCTTGAGGCAGCCACAGGTGTTGAGTTTGTTGTTGATGACACACCTGAATCAATTGTTCTTTCAGCATTTGACCCTATCAGACGTGAGATTGCAAGACTTGCCTTGCATCAACTTGTTCAAGACGGACGCATTCACCCCGCACGCATTGAGGAAGTTGTGGCTAAAATTACACAACAAATTGAAGATGAGATAGTTGAAATTGGTAAAAAGACCACGATAGACCTTGGTGTACACGGTCTGCATCCTGAACTTATACGTCTCATTGGTAAGATGAAATATCGTTCATCATACGGACAGAACCTTCTGCAACACTCACGTGAGACTGCCAACCTATGTGCCGTTATGGCTGCGGAACTTGGACTCAATCCTAAAAAGGCACGCCGTGCCGGACTTTTGCATGACATAGGAAAGGTTGCTGAAGATGAGGACCAGGAACTGCCACACGCACTGCTTGGTATGAAAATAGCTCAACGTTGTGGTGAGAAGCCTGATATATGCAACGCTATTGGCGCGCACCACGAGGAGGTTGAGATGCAATCACTCATCTCCCCTATTGTTCAAGCCTGCGATGCCATTTCAGGTGCCCGTCCAGGTGCAAGACGTGAGATTGTAGAGGCTTACATAAAGAGACTTAATGACCTGGAGAACCTTGCAATGAGTTATCCTGGTGTACAAAAGACATACGCAATTCAGGCTGGACGTGAACTCCGTGTCATTGTAGGCGCCGACAAGGTCAGCGACGCAGAGACAGAACGTCTGAGCGGTGAGATTGCAAAACGCATTGAGAATGAGATGACCTACCCTGGACAGGTGAAAATCACCGTAATCCGTGAGGTCCGCTCAGTCGCCGTAGCGAAATAAAAAATCATTACCTTTGTGAGTGGGTGCGATTATAAATCGCACCCACTCACAAAGGGGGGCTGACAGGCTTTGACAGCGGGCAGAACCGCAGTGTAAGCACGCAGAGCGTTGTAAGGAGGCTCTTTAATCTGAACTTTCAAAATATAACTGGCGAAAATAATTTTGCTCTTGCTGCTTGATTGAATAATAGTAGATCAGCTTAGTTCCGGCACAAGGTGCCAGACCAAGACATCTCCCAAATGCCGTAGTCACGAGGATGTTTGAACAAGGAGGTGCGGAAAAATCGGGACTCGCCCAGAGGTGGCTTCAGCCAATGGGTTAAATTTTTGAAGCTAAGGGTACCTTTGGTGGCTTGGGTCTTGGGGTACCACTAAAATCAAGGCCAAGATAAGCGTGTAGAAAGCATTTCGTTTCCTCGTTTGGACGTGGGTTCAATCCCCACCAGCTCCACAAAATAAGGCTCTTATGAGCCTTATTTTGTTTAAGGAGCTACATCCTTGTTTGCTGTTCCGTATTTGGCGGCTATCTCGCCGCTTTTCGTGCATTAACCCTTAATAAAAGCAAATATCTTATTTCTGTAAACTATTAACAAGGCTATAGCATAGAACAAGATGACGCATAGCGCCACATATTTTTTCCAAGTAATAAGGAAAAAGTTATCTGAATTAGCCTGAGTCTTAAGAGGTGTTACAACATCAACAACATTTGGATAGAATTTAATTCCGAATGACATATTCAAAGACTCATTATTCATTCTAATAAGTTCATTAGATATAACAGAAGGATTGATAACCTGTGAAGTGACCACGCCATTGACAATAGAACTCTCTGTAGTCAAACGCCGCCCTTCCAAGGAACCGCCAATAGAATCCAACCTGAGTTTTTCCTTTTCTAAAACCTCAATCATTGAAGCAGATGACTCATAACGCATTTTGTTCTGCTGTACATAATAATCAGAAGTATTGAAGTAATTAAGCAACGCATTCTGAATTGTATCAAATGCACATTTGTCTTTTACAGCCACCTCAACAGCAAACATATTTGCAATAGAAGGGTATCCTTTAACTGCCATATCATCTAATTTATCCACAACGTAGCTTGTGTGCATAGAGTCAAGGTAACAGAGTTGATGAGCCCAAATTGCTTTAATTGCGGAAGCATCCTCTATTGAAATATTGAACATCTCAACCTTGCTTTCAGGAGATGTCTTAGTCATAAGCCTGACATCACTGACAAAATCACTACTTGATGCAACATTGTTTCTGAATATCATCACACCCGTATAAACAGGGAAGAACACATTCATAAGAATGGCTACGGTAACGCCTACTATAAACGCTAATACAACTACCCACCATCTATTCAGTACAAACTTTAAAACAAAGAGGAAAGGATTCCAGATAAACTTTATAAACCAACTCCATAATATTTTTATAATGTCAATCAAATCCAAATCCCTTGAAGCATTCTCATTTTCCATAACAAAAAAATTAATTAAATCTTAACTCCTGTCCCACCACAGGAACAGCAGTATAAGGCATATTATTTAAATCATATAGTTTCAGTAATTTAACCCCGAATTTCTGAGATATTGAGTGCATTGAGTCTCCATTTTTTACTATATATACATGGCACTCATCACACTTGTTCCTCTTTGACTGCAGGAAAACAATATCACCCGCCTGAGGCTGGCGGTCTCCACGACTGACATCATTATAGACATATATAAGTCCGAACGGTATATGATACAATTTTGAAAGAGTATAATATGTATCTCCTTCTTTTGCGTATATATGCTTGACATCCAGCAAACTATCTTTTTGCACCTTAGTTTTGACCGTCACAACATCGGGGAGCATAAGGTCATACTGATGAAGATTGTGCTCCTCTATAAGATTCACAAGGCGGGTGGAATACTTAGGGTCAGTGGCATATCCAGCCTCTTTAAGTCCCTTAGCCCAACCTTTATAATCTGTTCTGTCAAGTTCAAAAAGAAAAGAGTAACGGGCACGGTTCTTGAGAAATTGCGAGTGGTCAATAAATGACTCCTCCGCATTGTCATATTTACGGAAACACTCGTGTCTGGCGTCATCATCGTGGTACATACGCTCACCAGACCATTCATTATGGCATTTTATACCAAAATGGTTATTGGCGTTAACAGCAAGTTCACTTTTACCAAGCCCCGATTCCAAAATACCTTGCGCAAGAGTTATACTGGCTGGTATTCCGTAGTCATACATCTCCCTGATAGCTATGGATTTGTATCTTGATACATATTGCTCATACTCATCCGCATAAATGCGGAAAACAGAGAGAGCACAAAGTATAACAATAAGAAGTTTTTTCATTACAACTTTTAAGTTATGCAAAGGTAATGAATATTGACATCATAAACAAAAAAAATATTACCTTTGCATAGTATATAATGTGCCGTAGAATATGATTACAAAATTCAAGCAGACACCAGCGGAGTTTACCACATTGGTTGAACGGGCAAGGGAGATGACAAAGAAGTCATACGCTCCCTACTCTCACTTTAACGTAGGTGCCGCAGTGCTTCTCTCTAACGGCGTAATCATTACCGGAGCCAATCAAGAGAACGCCGCATACGGAGAGTCCATTTGTGCTGAGAGAGTGGCGTTATTATACGCCACGGCAAATCACCCCGATGCCACGCCAGTAGCCATTGCCATAGCCGCCTATACAAACGGCGGTTTTACAAGAGAATACGTCACACCTTGCGGTTCCTGCTGTCAGGTTCTATCTGAAATGCAGAAAAGATTCGGTTATGAGATAAAAATAATAATGTACGGGACTGAAGAGGTATGCGTAGCGTCTCAGGTTCAAGACCTTCTTCCCCTCCAGTTCAGCAACTCCATACTGTCAAAAAATTGATGATTATCAATAAAATCATACACAGATATGTTCTCAGGAACTTTTTAAAGACATTTGCAATAACTTTTTTTGTAAGTCTGTTTGTTCTTGTGATGCAGTTTATGTTTCATTATGCCGATGACTTCATTGGCAAAGGAGCCGGGTTGCCGCCAATTATAAAACTATTCTTCTACTCCGCCCTGTCACTTATTCCGCTTTCACTCCCCCTGTCAATACTTTTAGGAGCACTGATGACCTTCGGTAATTTAGGTGAGAGGCTGGAACTGCTCTCAATGAAAGCCGCAGGCATATCACTTTTTAGAATAATGATGCCACTGATAATATTTGTGGCGGCACTCTCCATTGGCAGTTTCTTTTTTGCAGACAAAGTTTTACCTGTGGCACAAGTTAAAATGTGGACTTTGGTATTCTCCATACGTGAAAAGAATCCGGAACTAAATATCCCTGAGGGCTCTTTTTACAGCGACATTGATGGCATAAATATGTATGTGAAAGAGAAGAGGAACGGATATATGTATGATGTTGTAATCTATGACCTTACAAACGGATTTGAGAATATGGGGATAATTCTTGCGGAGAAAGGCACGCTTGAAATGTCATCTGACAAAACATATCTGCTTATGACTCTCTATAACGGGGAGTCTTTTGAGAATATGACTGAAGGAGGAGGCAGAAAGAGCACATCTAACCAGGACATAATACCATACCGCCGTGAGTCTTTTTCTAAAAAGGAGATTATCATAGATTTCAACTCTAATTTTGCTGAGATAAACTCCTCTTTCCTTGAAGGACAATATGTCAGCAAGGATACCAAAGAGTTAAAACACTCTATGGACTCCATACAGAATAGGATAGATTCCATTTTTGTGAGCAATGCAAAGCACCAGCAACAAGCCTATTTTGAGAGCACTACAACTCAAAAAATAGCTGAGCAGACCAATGATATTGGAGAACAATCTCAAGGCAGACCTGATTTCTATGAAATTTACTCATCACTTGACTCCACAAAGCACCTGAGAGTTGTTGAGATGGCTCAGGCACGCTGTCAGACAATAGACAATGATGTCAATTTTCAGAAAGCGACCACAGATTGGATGATATCTGAGTGGAGAGTCCACGGAATAGAGTGGCACAAGAAGTTCACGCTTGCGTTCGCCTGTTTCATATTTCTCTTCATAGGGGCACCACTTGGAGCCATAATCAGGAAAGGAGGTATGGGAATGCCTATAGTAATATCAACAATACTCTTCATCATATATTATATTATAGATAACACAGGATACAAGATAGCCCGTGAAGGTATATGGGAGGTGTGGCAAGGAATGTGGCTTAGCCCAAGCATATTGCTCCCTATTGGTGTATTCCTCACATACCTTGCGGTAACTGACAACACAGTGCTTAACGGGTCAGTCTCAATGAGTGATGTTAAAGATTTTTTCAAGAATATAAAGAAATATATAAATCCTAAAAAATATGTACAAACTAAACACAATTGATGAGGCAATTGCAGACTTTAAGGAGGGTAAGTTTCTTATAGTTGTTGATGATGAAGACCGTGAGAATGAGGGAGACTTTATTACAGCGGCAGAGATGATTACTCCTGAGAAGGTTAATTTTATGCTCAAAAACGGACGTGGAGTCCTCTGCGCCCCCATAACAGAGGAGCGCTGTCAGGAGTTGGAACTGAACAGACAAGTAGATAACAACACATCAATTCTTGGAACTCCGTTCACCATTACAGTGGACAAACTTGAAGGTTGCACCACTGGTGTCTCAGCGGCAGACCGTGCCGCCACTATCAGGGCATTGGCAGACCCTAAGTCTACCGCCGCCACATTTGGGCGTCCCGGTCATATTAATCCGCTTTACGCAAAAGTCAAAGGTGTTTTACGCCGTCCAGGGCACACAGAGGCATCAATTGACCTTGCCCGCCTTGCAGGTCTCTACCCTGCCGCCGCACTAATTGAAATTATGAATGAAGACGGCACTATGGCTCGTATGCCTCAACTACAAGAGGTTGCGGAGAAGTTCGGCATAAAAATAATTACAATAAAAGACCTTATAGCCTACCGCATTAAAGAGGAGTCAATAGTTGAGAAGGGAGAGGAGGTTCACTTGCCTACAAAATACGGTGATTTCAACCTTATTCCGTTCCGTCAGAAGAGCAACGGACTTGAGCATATAGTGTTAAAGAAGGGAAGTTGGGCTGAAGATGAGCCTGTTCTTGTGCGTGTGCACTCATCTTGTGCCACAGGAGATATATTCGGTTCATTGCGTTGTGAGTGCGGGGAGCAACTGCACAAGGCTATGGAGATGGTTGAGAAAGAGGGCAAAGGCGTAATTGTATATATGAATCAAGAGGGTCGTGGCATAGGGCTGATGAATAAAATAAAGGCATACAAACTACAGGAAGAGGGGTTGGATACAGTAGATGCTAACATACATCTTGGTTTTGACCCCGATGAACGTGACTACGGAGTTGGTGCCAGCATACTGCGTGAGATAGGTGTACGCCGTATGCGTCTTATTACAAACAATCCCGTAAAACGAGCCGGATTAGAGGGTTACGGTCTGCAAATTGTTGAGAATGTACCTATTGAAGTGGGTATAAATGAATATAATGAGAAGTATATGCGCACAAAAAAAGAGAGAATGGGGCACAAACTTCACCTTTAAAATTGAAAGTTGAAAGTTGACTATGAAGCTGACTGAAAGTAAAGTTAAAACTCATATTAGAAGGATAGATACAAGGCTTGCGATAGCGAGTAAACCGGAGCGTACTCAGGTACGTGAGGATTTACGAGCAGAGCATAACGCAGTAGATACCTTATAATATGAGTTTTAACCGAAGATGATGTTGACTTCGGGTGTGAGATCCACCCCGAATTTTGTGCGGACGCTGGCTCTTATGCTATCTGAGAGGTTAATTATATCAAGTCCATTTGCACCACCTTTATTAATAAGGACAAGTGCCTGGGAACCGTGAACAGCAACTCTGCCCTCACTTCTACCCTTCCAACCGCACTGTTCAATAAGCCACCCAGCAGGTATTTTAACCTCAGCGTCTGAAATAACATAACATGGCATATCGGGGTAAGTTTTCAGAAGCTCATCATAGTAAGACTTTGCCACAACAGGGTTCATAAAGAAACTACCGGCATTGCCAAGTACCTTAGGCTCTGGTAGTTTCCTGCCTCTGATGGCAAGCACCGCACTACGCACGGCGGCAATATTCTTATCGGGGTACTTTTCAAACTCATCTTTAAGAGAACCATAATTAACATTTGGCTGCCAACCTGTTTTTGAGAGTTTGAAATGAACGTATGTGACAATATATTTACCTTTATAGTCTCTTTTGAATATGCTGTCTCTATAGCCAAATTGGCACTCCTTAGCAGTAAATGTGCGCTCCTCCCCTGTCTTTACATTAACACACTCTACGGCAACAATAGTGTTTGCAGCCTCAGCACCATACGCCCCTATGTTCTGAACAGGTGTGGCGCCAACCTCGCCAGGTATTCCTGATAGGTTCTCAACACCGCCGTAATTCTTTGATACACAATACTCTACAAAACTGTCCCAACGCTCACCAGCCCCAACTCTGAGGACAGCCATACAGCGACTACCCTCTATGGCATCAATGCCCATTATCTTTGAGTGAAGTATAACACCTTGATAATCATTTATAAACAGTAAGTTACTGCCACCACCTATCTGCATAAACTTGCTTTCGGCAAGCAAATCACTACGCAGCAGTTGCTGCAACTCTTCCACTGAATCATACTCAATAAAATAGTTTGCCTTGACATCTATGCCAAAGGTGTTATTATTCAACAGACTGTAGTTTTCGTAGGTTTTCATTTTGTGCAAATTTGTTCAAATAACTTACGCGCGTATGAGCCACTGAGTGTGGAGACCTCACTATTATGCCATAAAGTTACAAATTCCCCGCCATATTTTTCAGTAATTTTCTGCAAATCTTCAACTATTTTGCGAGCGTCATCAAATCCTAAGTGCATATATCGTGGGTCATAGAGAGTTCTGTCCATAACAATCAACGGATGCAGTGTAAGGGAGGTAACCTCCATTGTATCAGGGTCTATCCACTTTACAGGGCGTGACGTACCCAAACGGAAGCCCACCTCATCTGCATATCCCATAGTAAAGTCATCTGTTATGCCGGCGTTAATAAGATACCTGAAATCAGAGGGGTTCAGTGACGCTAAATAGTGATGGCGTGATTTTGTTATCTTCTCTCCCGTTATATGAGAGAGAAATTCAACCTCATCATCTATAAGTCGCGGATTTTTAGAAGCCTCATAACTTATATGAATACCAGGATGCGGATAGAGTTCAAGCACCTTACGAGCATCGGCTGAAAGAGGGTCAAAGTATGGCAAATCCTGGCTGAACCTCATTCCTGCAACCTTCATAAATAGTTCTGTATCAATATCCTTCTCTTTTGAACGCATCCAAGGGAATGTAAAAAGAGGGTCATTCTCAATGCCTAACAATTTTGATTTCAGGGCATCGGTTATGTGTAACCGCTTAATTCCGCCCGCAAAACCTCTGTTACTTCTGTACTGTGCTATCTGGTCAACATCGTGGCTTATTACTTTTCTATATTCAGACCGCCGCTCTGGCAAACCTATGCCTACCCCCTCAAGCCAACCACGCAGTAAATTGCCATACTCATCAACAACAGGACGGCGCAAGGCTCCACACCTATGCAGAATTGAACTTTTACCTTGAAAACGCCCGTTTTCATCACGCTCCGCGTTTATAAGTTCCTCATACCGTGTAAGCAGAAAATAGGCACTTGCCACTATGTCGGCCTTTACCACAAGTTGTTCTCCCAAACGCACAACCTCAGGCGCTCCAAATAATAATGGCACCCCATCTATCTCTGGTAGAGGCAATTGAGGTACGGCATTCTGACTTCTGTAGGTAATCTTATTAAAGAACCCCGATGGAATAATAACAATTTTGTAGCGTCTCCACTCCGCCTTGTTGGTAGTGTAACAAATATGCTTTATGACATCAGCGGCAACAGACTCTTCTGTATCAAGCAAAAAGGATAATATGTATGATATATGTTCCGGCATTACGGAATCCATTTCCGTGAAATCTCCACAATAACACCATTCTCTATCATAACTCTGGTATTCAGATAGTTAAAATCACCTCTGACATTTTGAATTGAATCCATATAGAGTTTATGTCCTGTAGTAATGGTATCATATTTGTCAGCAAAATCATCTCCGCAATCAATTATTCTGAAATCATAGGCAAGCGGCATAATAGTAGAGCCTAAATATGTGTATGTTGAGTGGTCATCAAATTGCAAGCCACGATATGTACCGCCCTCGTAAGCCTTCAGATAGGCGCCCCCCTCTTCTATTCCGCCATTAATTGTCAGAATACCACTCTCATCTTTATCAATTGTTTTTACTATGATGTTTTGACCCTTATATACAAGTGTGTCGCCTGTCTGCATCAGTGAAACCTCAACGGCATCATACAAATCTTCTGACCACACATCTATGGTAAGAGTACTCTCAGGCCAATAAAATGAACTTACCTTGAATGAGACAGGCACGGTAGCGTCCTTTATCTCACGCACCTTAATCCCCGATGGCAATGGCTTTATTACCGCATACACCTGCTCCTCCTGCTGCTGTGAGCAAGACAGCAGAGCAAACACAGTCAAAACTGCAAACAATATCTTCTTCATATCTGTTTTTATCTGTTTCTTTCCACAAAGGTAAGGTTTTTAAATATCTATCCCCAAATTTCAAATGAAAAAATACAACCCAAAAATGGGAGGGATTACGTCGCTGACGCTCCGTGGTCCCTAACCTCTGCCACGGGCGTCCTAACAAGCAAATGAAAAATACGAAGAGGCTACGCCTCTTCTATTTTTATGCTTTTCACCTATTAGAAAACAAGTTTTCAATGGGTGACAGCATAAAAAAATGAGAACGATTTCTCGTTCTCATTTTTCATTTGCTTGCGGAAAGGGAGGGATTCGAACCCCCGGTGCCTCTCAGCACGGCGGTTTTCAAGACCGCTGTAATCGACCACTCTACCACCTTTCCATTATTAGTATGTAAACGCCTCTGACCGCCCCTCAAAATTGATGCACAAAGGTAATGCAATTTTTGAAATCAACAAAAGAAAATAGAGGATTTTTATAAATTATTTTTCTTTTGTAATTAATGCCTCTATAATTGTTTCAAATTGCTTTGTCTGATAACGTCTGTCAAAATTTTTCTTTATACTCTTGTCAACCATTTGATGAGTGCGACCTGTGGCGCTCCACTTCTTATACTCTGACAGCAGAAAATCCGTTACTTCAGCTGCGTTGTCTGTGGAGAGTCCGGCATTTGTCTCTTTAATAATATTTGTAAGATATGAGCCATCTGAGGTAACATTAAGGATAGGTTTCTCACAACCCAATCCCTCAAAGAACTTTGTGGTTATTATGCCCTTTGGTCCTTTTTCTGAGAATTTATTTGTGAGAACCAGCACTATTGATGACTTTTGCAGAACAGACGGAATCTCAGAGTATGGCACTCGGTCTGCGAACTTACTGATTTTGTGGCTTATAGGATAACGGGCAAGCAGTGCCTTCAATGTATCAGCCCCTTTTGACAGATACCACACCATACGCACTTTGTCTTGCGGCAGAGTGCCTGACCCAATCATTTTCTCTAAAACATTAAAAAGCAGAGTCGGGTCTTGCATCTCAACGCCTAACCATTTACCTGTATATACAATATCAAATGTATCACTCTTTGTCTCCGAAAAACAGAATGACTCATCGTAGCCATTATATATGAGAAAGACGTTATCATTAAATTTTTTCAGGAACTGCTGATGCCACAGTGAGACAGTTGTAACAGCATCGGCCTTCTTAAAGTAATGGTTACGTCTGCCACGCTGTACTGATTCAAAGCATTTGCTAAACGCTGGCACATTATGTAGTTGGTACTCTCGTCCTGTAAACTGTTCTGACAAATCCCTGACATCTACAATAAACGGCACACCTAAACTCATTGCAAGCCGATATGCCGGTTTTAACGGGAAATAATTGAATGTGGAGCAGATTACAGCGTCACACCCCGATACCACACCGCTCCATTTTTTTAGAAAATAATATGATTTGTAGTCAAAGCATAAGTTGAGGAAAGCCTTTACAGCCCACTCTATCTTTCTTGAAAAAGTGTGCGGCTTAGATTTGTAGAACCTTGCTCTGACAACATTAACTCCATGTATGTCAATCTTATAAAACGGATTCTCCACATCTTCAGCAAGCACGGTCACATTATGTCCGTCTCTTACTAAGTTTTTCACCAGAAAACTCACTCTTGGTGAGAAATCAGGAGTGAATGAATCTGTAACTATAAGGAGATTATACATAGAGATAAAAAATAATCCCGTCTATCTGTTATATAAACGGGATTATTTATAAAAAATTGTTCAAAATTTACTTAATCTTCTCAACTATAGCCTTGAATGCTTGTGGCTCATTCATAGCAAGGTCTGCAAGAGCCTTACGGTTGATGTCTATACCTGCTTTATGAAGCGCACCCATAAGTTTTGAATAAGACATACCCTCTATACGAGCGGCAGCGTTAATACGCTGAATCCAAAGCGCACGGAAATTACGCTTTTTAGCCTTACGGTCTCTATAGGCATACTGAAGACCTTTTTCCCAAGTGTTTTTAGCAACTGTCCAGACATTCTTTCTGGCTCCGAAATAACCGCGGGTTAGTTTAAGAACTTTTTTTCTTCTTGCTCTTGAAGCAACGTGATTTACTGATCTTGGCATTTTTTTAAATTTTTGATTGTCAGCGTTATCATTTGATAAACTTTAAAGCTGAACATTCGGTTAATAACTATTTAAGACCTAACAACAATTTTACATTTGACTTATCTGCGCCGTCAACAAGACCTGCGTAAGTTAGGTTACGCTTTTGTTTCTTTGTTTTCTTTGTCAGAATGTGGCTCTTGTAAGCGTGTTTTCTCTTGATTTCTCCTGATCCGGTAAGGGTGAACCTTTTTTTGGCACCGGAATTAGTTTTCATTTTTGGCATTGTCTTAAAATATTTAATTAATAAAAAAGTTACTTCTTCTTTTTTGGAGAGAGCATTATAATCATCCTCTTGCCCTCAAGTGTCGGCTGTTGGTCAACCTTACCATACTCTTCCAAATCACTGACAAATCTGTTAAGTATCACTTCTCCCTGTTCCTTGAAAAGTATTGACCTTCCTTTGAAGAATACGTACGCTTTCAGTTTTGAACCCTCGCTTAAAAAATTCTGGGCGTGTTTGAGTTTGAACTGATAGTCGTGCTCATCTGTCTGAGGTCCGAACCTAATCTCCTTAACAGTAATCTTAGCGGCGTTCTGTTTCTGCTCCTTTGCCTTCTTTTTAAGTTGGTAAAGGAATTTTGAATAATCTATAACCTTGCATACAGGAGGAACTGCGGTAGGAGAGATTTCAACCAAATCAAGTTCCTGCTCATCAGCAATCCTCATAGCATCCTTAATACTGTAAACACCTTGTTCTACATTATCACCTACAAGACGAACTTCACTAACGCCTCTAATGAATTCGTTAATACGGTGTGGATTTTCTTTAACAGGCCTTCTTGGACCGTTATTACCTCTCGGTACAAATGGTTGTGGTGCTATGGGTTACGTCCTCCAAACGTTAAATTAAAGTTATAAATAAATGATTACACGCTAATCTTACGGTCTAATCCATAAAATTAGCGTGCAAATATACTGCTTTTTAATTTATCAGCAAAATTCTACGCCACTTTTTTTATTCTGTCACATCACCATTGGCGTTAATCTTAGCATTTGAGCCATTAGAGAAGCTCACTTCATACCAATAACCATCTGTAGCTATTTTATTCACTTTTTTGTCAGCAAAACGGGCAAGAAGAGCATCATTAACCTTGGTTGGTAGAAATGTTGTAATAATGGCAACATTCTTTTTAGGAGACTGAACATAGTTCCAAGCACCTACCATATCAAACTCAATTACGGTCTTATCCTTCAAATATACTACATACTGAGCAATGCCGTCATCAAATTTCTGTGTGGTTTTCTTTACTGGAACATTCTGGTAAAACTCTGACACAAACTGCTGAGCCTTCTCAGGAATCTGGTCGTATGCAATTTTAAGTTCACTGTTCTTTGCCTCTGCCGCAAACGCAAGCATCGTGGCACAAATAACAAAAAGAATCTTTTTCATAATGATTATTGTTTAGGAGTTATTAATTTATTCTTGATATCAAATGTAATTTCTGAGATGAAATCATTAAGAGACATAGCACCTTTATCGCCTGCTTTTCTGTTCCACGCTGAAACCGTATTGCTCTCAACCTCTTTCTCTCCCACGATGAGTGCGTATGGAACCTTCTGAACACGAACCTCACGCATCTTGTAGCCAATTTTTTCTGTACGTGAGTCAACTGTAGCAATCACACCCTCTTTCTTTAGTTCAGCCCTAACTTTCTCCGCATATTCAAGATATTTGTCAGAGACAGGAAGAATGCGGACTTGCTCAGGGCATAGCCAAGTTGGGAACGCTCCCTCATACTTCTCAATAAGCCAGGCAAGAGTACGCTCATAGCAACCCACGCTTGTACGGTGAATTATATAAGGGCGAACCTTCTGTCCGTTCTGGTCAATGTAATACATATCATACTGTTCAGAAAGAATGGCGTCCCACTGAACCGTTATCATAGTATCCTCCTTGCCATATACATTCTTGGCGTTGATATCAACCTTAGGATCGTAGAAAGCAGCCTCACCTACATCTTCCACAAACTTGACACCCAACTCATTAAGCACATTGCGTATATTCTGCTGAGTCTCTTCCCAAACCTCCGCCGTACCTATATATTTCTCCTTATTCTCCGGGTCCCATTTTGACAGATGATAAGTAACATCATCTTGCAGACCAAGTGTTGTAAGACAGTGTTTCGCGAGTGCCAGGCAACCCTTGAACTCCTCCACCATCTGGTCAGGGCGTACAATAAGGTGACCCTCTGATATGGTGAACTGACGTACACGGGTAAGTCCGTGCATCTCACCAGAATCTTCATTACGGAACAGTGTAGAGGTCTCTCCATATCTTAAAGGCAAATCTCTATATGACTTCTGTGATGCCTTATAAACATAATATTGGAACGGGCAAGTCATAGGGCGTAGCGCAAACACCTCAGAATCCTTCTCCTCATCACCCATAACAAACATCTTATCTTTGTAGTGCCCCCAGTGCCCCGATATCTTATACAAATCACTCTTTGCAAACAGTGGTGTCTTGGTACGTACATAGCCCCACTCCGTCTCCAAATCCTCTATCCAACGCTGCATTGTCTGCACTATCTTAGTACCCTTAGGCATAAGAAGCGGCAAACCCTGCCCTATTACATCAACTGTAGTAAAGAGTTCCAAATCCCTGCCAAGACGGTTATGGTCTCTGTTCTTAATATTCTCAAGGAACTCAAGATGTGCCTCCAAATCCTCTTTTGAGAAGAACGCCACACCAAAGATTCTGGCAAGAGACTTGTTATTACGGTCTCCACGCCAATAAGTGGCTGAAGAAGAAATCAGTTTAAATCCCTTAATAAGCCTTGTATTCAGAAGGTGAGGACCTGTACAAAGGTCAATATAGTCATCTTGAGCATACGTTGTAATAAGTTCCCCATCAGGAATAGCCTCTAAAAGTTCAAGTTTATAAGGTTCATCTTTAGCCTCAAATATTTTATACGCCTCACTGCGGGTAACCTCCTTACGCTCAATACGGGTAGCCTTCTTAATAATGCTCTTCATCTCCTTCTCTATGGCATCCAAATCCTCACGGCTGAAAGGTTTGCTGTCAAAATCATAGAAGAAACCCTTATCAGTGGCAGGACCAATTGTAAGCTTAACTTCAGGGAACAGGTGCTTCACAGCCTCCGCCATAATATGAGCGGTTGTGTGACGTAGCACAGACAATGATTCTGGAGCGTCCTTATCAAGCAGTTGAATCTCACAATCTGTATCCACCACTGTACGCAAATCAACCAATTTTGCCCCGATTTTAGCGGCGCACCAACTATTAAGGCTATCAGGGTTAGCCTTCAGAATCAAATCAATAATTGAGCAAGGTGCATCTGCACTCACTTGCCCTATACCCAACAAATTTACGTTCATAATCTATTTTTAATTACAGGTTGCAAATATAGCATTAATAGTTGAAAGTTGAAAGTTGAAAGTTGAAAATTATTTACTGCACATTCTTACACACGCCACTCAGTCCACACCGCTCACATTTGGGATTGCGGGCTGTGCATGTGTAGCGACCGTGCAACAGCAGCCAATGATGCGCCTTTGAAAGAATTTCAGCAGGTATATGCCGTGTTAGCACCGCCTCAACCTTTTCTGGGGTGCTTGCGGTAGACGGCACAAGCCCAAGCCTGTGTGCCACTCTGAAAACGTGGGTGTCAACAGGCATTGCCGGCTTATTAAACGCAACAGCCATAACCACATTGGCGGTCTTACGCCCCACACCGGGCAGGCGGGTCAGCTCTTCCATTGTAGATGGCACCTCCCCGTTAAAATCAGAGACCAACTTTTTTGAGAGTCCTAAAATATGTGCCGCCTTGCTATTAGGGTAAGAGACGCTACTTATATAATGTAAGATTTCCGATTCAGTGGCTTTTGACATTGTAAAAGCATCAGGGTACGCCGCAAACAGAGCGGGAGTAACCATATTAACACGCTTGTCAGTACATTGTGCCGATAGAACCACCGCTACAATAAGTTCAAATGGGTTTGTGAAATTAAGTTCACTGGCGGCATCAGGGAGAGTATTTGCAAAGTACTCTAAAATGAAACCATATCTATTTGTAAGCCTCACTTTTAGGTATTATTACATCGTGTTTCTCAAAAGTATCAACCTCATTCCCATCAGCATCAATGAATTTGTATTGCAGATATTCAAAATTCTGATTTGGAATCACCTTGAGTTTGAACGGATAACGGAATCTGAGACGCAGAAGTATGCTTGGAAAGCCCTGTTTCATATAGGCGTAAACATACGGATGCACAAAAAGAGTGACGTATCTGAGCCTCAAAGTCTCAAATATAAAAGCAACCTTACGCTCAAGCATATCAGTAAAGAGCAGCGCTGAGTGTATTCTGCCAACACCCCCGCAAACCGGACAAGCCTCAAGCGTATTGACGTAAGAGACAGGCCTAACCCTCTGACGAGTTATCTGCATAAGCCCGAATTTTGTAAGAGGAAGTACATTATGCTTTGCACTATCATTCTCAAGAAGTTCAACCATACGGTTATACACAGCATCCTTGTGCTCCTGATTGTGCATATCAATAAGGTCTATAATAACAATGCCACCCATATCCCTGAGCCTCATCTGGTGAGCCACCTCATCAACGGCAAGCATATTAACCTCAAAAGCGCTGTTCTCCTGACTACCTCCATCTTTCTGCAGACGGATACCGCTGTTAACATCAATAACGTGAAGTGCCTCAGTATGGTCAATAACCAAATACGCCCCCTTTTTAAACGGCACCACCCTGCCAAATGAAGACTTCAACTGCTTGGTTATATTATAGACATCAAATATAGGAGTCTCATCATCATAAAACTTAACAATCCCCGCCTTTGAAGGCTCTATAAGACCTATATAAGTCTTAAGTTCCTCATAAACATCTTTATCATTCACCACTATACGCTCAAAACCACGATTAAAATGGTCTCTCAGCACCGCCTGTGCTCTGCTAACCTCCTCAACTATAAGTGCAGGTGAATTTTTGCGTTTCTTCTGAATCCTGCGCAAGGCATCCTCCCAACGTCTGACAAGAATCTCCATCTCACTTTTAAGTTCTGACGCATCCTTACCCTCAGCCACCGTACGCACAATAGCGCCGTAGTTCTGCGGCTTAACAGAGTTCACAGCCTTTTTCAAGCGGTTACGCTCTTTATTATCTAAAATCTTTTGTGATACATTGACCTTTTTTGCAAACGGAATCAACACAATGGAACGCCCGGCAATAGATATCTCAGCGGTAAGACGAGGTCCCTTTGTTGAGATTGGCTCCTTGGTAACCTGCACAAGAATCTCCTGCCCCACCTTAAGAGCACTTGAAACCATACCATTTTTAGATGTCTCTGGCGCAAACACAACCTTATTCATTGAAGGAGTGCGTCCTTTGCCTGTAGGAAGTTTATCTATGAAATCATTAATGGTGTGGAAATTAGCCCCTAAATCCAAATAGTGAAGAAATCCCTCCTTTTCATACCCCACCTCCACAAAAGCGGCGTTAAGTCCCGGCAAAAGTTTCTTAACCTTTGCAAGATATATATTACCCACGGCAAATGTGGCTGCACGGCTCTCCTTTGCGTACTCCACAAGAGCCGAATCCTCAAGCAGCGCAATCTCTATATCTTCAGTAGATACATTCAGTATCAGTTTACTTTCCATCTGTTCCTTACCATTTTTATGCCTCAATAGAAAAAAAGAACAAACCCGGCTTTTATAAGGCAGAAGTTTGTTCTTATTTTTCCAAGACCTGACGTCAGGGCTAAGTCTTACTTATGCTTATGACGATTCTTTCTCAGTCTTTTCTTACGCTTGTGAGTTGACATTTTATGTCTCTTATGTTTCTTTCCGTTTGGCATAGTTGTAAATATTTAATCTTGTTATTCTTTACAAATCACATTTTGCTAACCTTTGCAACAAATGTCTTTGCAGGTTTGAATGCTGGAATATTGTGCTCTGGAATCTCAAGAGATGTGTTCTTTGAGATGTTACGGGCAATCTTAGCAGCACGTTTCTTAACAATGAAACTTCCGAAGCCCCTCAGGTAAACATTCTCACCAGATTCAAGAGATTTCTCAACCTCTTCCATAAATGATTCAACAACTTGCATTATAGCTACTTTCTCAATGCCTGTCTTGTTTGCGATTTCGTTTACGATTTCAGCCTTTGTCATAATTGTATGTTTTTTAGTTTTTAATTCGTTTGGGACTGCAAATATAGAACAATTATTTGATTTTCTAAAATTTAACTCAATTTTTTCTAAAAAAAATTTAAAAATCCCAATCAACGGCGCATTCCCTTGAATTTTCCAGACACCACTCTCTTTTTCTGCGCATACATAAATCTGTAAGCCACCAGTTGATCCTGAGGTGCGTAATAGGTGAAGCCCTCCGCATTAGGGTCACATATCTCACCTATATTAGGGTCAATCGTAGGCAATGACGCCGTAGCAATTATCTTACCACTCAAGTCATTCAGAATAACCGTAATGTTCTTACACTTTGTTGTAAACTTCCAACCGCCGTCTGCCGTACTTGTTATGCAAACATCTGTTGCTGTAGGCTCATTTGTCGGGTCAAATGTGTCAGGTATGAAGCGTATTGAATAATTCTGCTGCGTACCATCTTGAGCCGTTACATTAATTATATAGAGGAACTTGTCATCAAGAGACTCATAGACATCGGCTGTCTGACCCTGAGGTTCGGCGAGAATATATGATATAACATACTTCTCCTCATCTACATAATCGGCTCCGAATTCAATCTTATAACTGTAATCAAGCACATCAGCGTTGAACCCTGCAACCTCCTTACCATTTATCTGCAATGATTTTAATGAGGCGTTGCTTGAGAGATCTATCGAGGTCTTTATAACATAGTTCCTTGATGAACCGTCCTGAGCGGTGACATTAATCACTATGCTCTCCACAGTTGGCTGGCTTACCACAACTGTTTCATTCCGACTCATCTTAGTGTACGCCACATCTTCCTTTTTTGGTAACAATGTTGAATCACTATATGCTGGCAAAACAACATCATAACTCTCCACATTCTTATCAAACCCTGATATGGTTTTACCAAACACCTTTATGTCTGACAGCCTGTTCTCACTATCCAACGCCACTATAAAGTGAACTGTATATTCATTTCTGCTTATACCGTCCTCAGCGGTCACCTCAATAACAGCGTCCCAACCTACGTTCTCAACCTCAGTCATTGAAAGAACTGCGGTCTCGACAGGCTGTGTCAAATCATAGGTGACTACAGGAGCTTTGACTGTACCGTATGGCAACTCAACATCATAATCATTGTCATCCTTGTCAAAATCCTCAATAGCCTTGCCGTCATAGTAAATCATATCAAGAGTAGCCACATCTGACTTAGCCACTCTGAATGCTATTGAATAAGTGTTGACAGTAACACCATCTTCAGCGGTCACTTCAATGTATGAGGTGCCGTTTACATCTTCTGTATAATCCTCCACCACTGTTTGCTCAGGCTCCGCTTTCTCGTATGATATTGCAGGAACCTTTTTGGTGCTGTATGGCAGTTCAAACTCATATTCATACGTCTCAGGGTCAAAGCCTGGAATAAGCTCATCATCAAGTTTTATACTGTTCAGATTTGCGTTATCAGAGAGTTTGATTGTATATGTCACCGTGTAAGTTCTTGAATCTCCGTTCTGGGCGGTAACCTTAACCTTTTGAATCTTTCTATCCTCTGACTCACTCTTCTCAATGACCTGATACTCATCACCTGCGGTGTATGTTACATCAGGGATAGTCTCAGTGTGGACAGGAAGTTCTATGAAGTAGTCAAGTACATCGGCTTCAAATCCAGGAACTGTCACACCGTCAGACATCAGGTCTGCAAGTTTTGTGTTTGTTGATTTCTCAACACTTATATTCACCGTGTAAGACTTCTTATATGCTTCATCCTGAGCGGTGACATCAAATCTGTACCCGCCTTCAATCTTCTGAACGTCCACACTCTGCCACTCATCAGCCTGCTGATAATCAACAGTAACAGTGCTTATATCTGTACCAAGTGTAAGTTCAACATCATATTCAAGAGTCTGCGGTTTGAAATCCTTAATCTCCTCAGCGTTCACGTATATCATTTTCAGAGTGTCAGCCTTGCTCAGGTTATATTCAAAGGCTACACTATAGACTGAGGTGTTACCATTTTCAGCCGTGACTGTAAGAGTTACCACAGTACCCTCAACCTTCTCAGCCACTGTCTGCGCAGCGTGACCTTTTGTATAGGTAACCTCAGGCAATGTGGTTCTACCAAGTTCAAGCGTCACATTGTAGTCAAATTTGTCAGAGGCGAAACCGTCAAGAGGCTCACCGTCTGTCATTATCATATTCAAATATGAATTGGCTGACTTAGCCACGCTGAAATGTATTGTATATACACTTGTATTTGAACCATCCTGTGACTTAGAGGTTACTACAGCATCACCGTTCACACCGTTTGTCAAAATTGTGACATTCTGACCATAGTCACCGCTTACTGTTGATATAACAGGAAGCACTGTTGTCTCTTCGGGCAGTTCCACACTATATTCATACTTTGTTGGTTCAAAGCCCTCAAGAGAGTTACCGTCAAGAGTGATGTTTGCCAAATCTGACCCCGATGCTTGAATGCGGTTAAACACCACATTATATGTATTGACCACATCTCCGCTTTCTGAGACCACTTCTAACTTATAGCCGTCAATGGTCCTCTCTTCATTTATTGTCTCATTCCTGTAATTTTTCAAATATGTTATCACAGGTTCATTATTGCCCACAGGAACTGTAATCTCATACTCAAATTTATCTGGAGCGAAATCACCCAAAGCAACAAAATTAGAAGACAGCCTACGCAGTGTGGCATCGTCTGACTTCTTAACATTGAAGCCTATGTAGTAAGTTTGAGCGGAAGTGCCGTCCTCTGAGGTTATTGTTATCTCAGATATCTCATTAATAGCCTTTACCGTCATCTCCGCTGTAGAACCTCCGTTGCCACAATAGCCATATATCTCCGGAACCACCTCTGCTCCAACAGGCATATCAACATTATATACTGTGACCTCAGGGTCAAAGCCTAAAATCTCCACTCCGTCAAGAGTAATTGAAGATGCCTTAGCCACTATGCCCTTTTTAACTGAAACGGCAACGTTATATGTTGTTGTGGATATGCCGTCAGGGGCGGTAACTGTTATGGCGTATGTTCCGGCAACCTCATCATAAATGGTCTCCACCGCCTGACCTGGCTCTGCCATTACAGCATCTATTGTAGGAATCACATTACGCTCAACGCTCCAATTGTACTCTGTAAGATTTGGATTGAAATCCTCAACACTCTCCCCCGCAAGTTTTATACCTGCAAGATGTGAGTTATTTGATTTTATAACATTGAACTTGAGTTTGTACTCATTTTCTGTTTCAGAAAGTGAGTTGTGCAATGACCATACCACAGAGTCTCGGTTCAGCACTACAACCATAGAGTCCTCACGGAAGGCTCTGCTGTAATTTGCAACGGGAGTCTCACCCTCCGCTATATCAAATGTATAATCTCTTGTATCCGGGTCAAACTCTATAGGATCAACCGCATCTATAACAGATATACTACTCAGTTTTGATGTGGTGGACTTGTTATCGGCAACAGAGAACGCAATCTTATACTCCTTCTCTGTAGAGGCGTCGGCTGACTTGACAGCGAGAGTGGTTACTCCGTTCACCCCACCCTCTGTCATCACTACACTCTGTTTGTCTGATATTTTAGAGTAGAGAATCTCAGGCAACGCTGTTGTGCGTGGCTCCAGTTCCACACTGTATTCAGTTACAGCAGGGTCAAATGAAATCTCCTTACCTGCAACGCTTAGTGATGCGAGGTCTGCGCTTGAGAGTTCCTCCTCAATAAAGGTAACTGTATATGTGCGCGCCTCCTCAACATCTGATTTAGAGATAATAGTTACAACATTCCCTGAGAGACTCATACTTACAGTCTGACGAGTTGATGACCCCTCGGCAACAACATCAGGCATATAGTGATTACCCATATCTTGATATACTGTGTAGTCATGAGTGTCTCCACTGAAGCCAGGTATCTCAACTCCGCCAACCTTTATGCTTTTCAAGACGCTTGACACAAACTCACGGTTTACTGTCACTGTATAGTCAGTGTAACTCATATCCTCCGCAAAACTTCTGATGTTTACAGTTCGCTTGCCGTTAACCTCTGTACCATAGTCAATATTATACATCTGATCCTCAACCTCACCTATAATATCAAACTGAGGAATACCTACAAATTCTCTGTCTACTGTAACAGTGCCCTCATTACCATTCCACTCAACTTCAGTCCCATTAACTTTAATTGATGATATGGAGGAATTATACAAATACTTTATATAATTCACATATATAGTGCCCTTATCACCGGTAATATCAGCATCTCCACCAAGATAACCTGTATATTTGTTTCCGTTTGGATTAATGGCTATATTCATTTTTACAGGATTAACGCCACTAAGTTTCAACGGGTGATTGAAAGTAACGTATGAATCGCTCTTATTCTTCACATAAAAATCTTTTTTATATTCTCTGCCATTCTCATCAAAAAATCTGAATGCGAACAATGCTCCACTCCCGTCCAAACCTGCGACACTATACTTACAATCTATAGACGCCACGTCAGGAGTGTTACGAAATGTGATACCACCGGAGAAACCGACCTTTGATTGGCTTGCCTCCTTTATATCACAACTGACATTACCTAATGTCAGAATAGCGGGCAATGGGCCCATAAGCGCGCATTGATAATGTTTGGACGTAATACATACCGCATCATAATCAACAGTTCTCTCAATTTCATAACCTGTATATCCAGTTCTAACACCACCACAAACCAGCACTGCAGCCCATGATACATCTTGCTCTGCTTTCACATCGGCAGGGCAATTCCAACCTGTTGGTTTGACAGCACCTCTCTCCTTAGCACTGTATTTAGGAGTGGTCCATATATTGAAATCCTCATTAGGTATAACATCATTTACATAGTGGAGATAGACATCGTATGTAACACCCTTCAAGTCGCCGTTATCAGGGGTTGTAAACTGAACATGACCAGCCTTGTCTATTGTTTTTTTCGCACTTCCGCCTGCCGCCACTGTGGCAGTTACTGATGTAGGCTGATTCTCAACCAAAACCACATACTTCTTCTTATTAGCGTCAAAGCCCTCTATGGTACTGCCATCAACCTTTATATCTGACAGAACGTTCAACTGAGGCTTATCCTCTTTCTCAAATGTAAGTGTATAGATTGCGTCCGCCACGCCTTCTTGATTTGATTTGACTGTAATTGTCACATCATTTCTGCCAGAGAACGCTGTATATACAGTTTGAGCATAATAGTTTTTCTCAAATGAGAGAACAGGAACTGCACTACCCTCACCTGCAGGTATTGTATAGTTGAACTTATCTGAGGCGAAATCTGAGAGTGGTGTATCATCTAATTTTATAGACTTAAGCACATTAGCCTGACCTTCAAAGTCTGTTGTAAAGTTAAGTGTATAGGTCTTCTCTGTACCATCCTCAGCAGTAACCTTAATAAGAGAGCTCTTGCGGAATATCTCATCAGTAACAGATACTGTGGATTTTGTATCAGACTTAAGATACCCGATGGCTCCCCTTGCGGCATCAGCCTCACCTAATACAAAGTTATACTCTGTAACTTCAGGGTCAAAACCATCTATGGTTACTCCGTTCAGAGTAATATCATCAAGTGTGCATACATTTGACTTGGAAGCGACGAACTTTACAGAATAGTCTGCTGTGGTTACTCCGTCCTCGGCGGTAACCTTTATCATAGTTACCTCATTAATTGAGGCATAACTTATCTGATATGTCTGGTTCTTAGCGGCGCCAATGCAGTTAAGCGTGTATATGTCAGAGGCGTTTAGCGGAAGTGTTATCTCATAGTCATACTTGTCTGACGCAAAGCCCTCTATTGATACAAACCGCTGCAAGTCACTGTCAAAGTATTGAAGGTCAGAAAGTGAAGCGTTTGTGCCAGGAACATTGTTGTAATTTATTGTGTATGTTACTGAAGTTCCGTCCTCTGCCTTTACATCAAGGGTGGCGCCAGTAATATTATTATTTAATATAACACTCTGTGTTTTAGAGGCTTTTGTATAATCTACCGTTGGCACGGTTTCAAATGAGCCATCAACATTGTATGTATATTGGTCTTCTACAAGAGCAACTGTTTCTCCGCCAACCTTAATCTCTGAGAGGTTTGCGCTTGTATCAACAGCATATAGAAGATGTACAGTATAGAGTGACTCTGATGTACCGTCCTCTGACTTTACATAGAACTTGACATCACCGTCAAGATAAGGCATAACAGCGTTAACTCTTGATGAAGCGTTTGATTTGACAGCAATAACAGACGGACGCTCTGTAACGCTCTTTGGCATAACGTATGTATATTCATACACATCAGAGGCGAAGCCCTCTATAGATTCTCCATCAATCAAAATATCAGAGAGCAGACCATCGGATGATTTCTCTGTGGTAAAGTTTAGAGTATAAACCTTTATACTACCGTTCTCTGACATTACGGAGATAGTGGTAGCACTGTTTATATCTCCTTCAGCCAACTCAACACTCTGCGACTCATCACCTTTTGTATATGAGATTGCAGGTAGAGCGGTTGTGCCTTGCGGTAGTGTGATATTGTATGTTGTGACATCGGGGCTGAAACCTTCAACTGTCTCACCAGCCACTTGAATATCAGCAAGTTCACAATTACTACCCTTTGCCGTAAGGAATTTAATGGTATAGATATTTTTTGAGCCCTCTTCAGGAATCACATCTATATATGCGGTACCAAAAAACGCAGGTTTTGTTATGGATACTGTTTGTGTAGTTTCCTTTTCAACTGAGATGGCTGGTGATTCGGTAGCATCAGCAGGTAGCAGAACTTCATAATTATAGATTTCGGGGGAGAAACCTTCAATTGAGATGCCATTAAGAAGAATGTTTTTCAAATTGGCGTTTTCTGATTTCTCAACTGAGAAATTAATGGTATAGGTGCTAATATCACCGCTCTCTGCCGTAACTTTTACAACAGATGCTTCATTAACACCACCTTTTACCACTGTAACCTTTTGATACTCATCACCTTTTACGTATGTTATCTCAGGCGTTGAGATAGTACCTGGGGTAAGTTTGTAGTCATACTCAAATTTGTCTGAGGCAAAACCCTCTATTGACTTACCAGCAACCAACAGGTCATTCAGATATGAGTTTGTTGATTTATCAACAGAGAATGAAAGAATGTAAACAGTCATTTCACCACTCTGAGCCTTTACGGTAATTTTTGTATCTCCGCCTACGCCACCCTCAACCTTTGTGATTTTCTGGAATTCATCATACGGAGTGTATGTTATTACCGGAAGTGTCTTTGTACCACGAGGCAAAAGAATTGAGTACTCTGTTTTGTCTGGGGCGAATCCCTCAAGGCTTACCCCGTCAAGTTGAATATCCCTCAATGTGGAGTTTGTAGCCTGGTCAACACTGAACGCTATGGTATAAACCGTGGCTGTGCCGTCTTGAGCGGTTACAACTATCTTTGTTGTTCCGTTAACCCCACCGTATGTGGCCTTAACACTCTGATACTCATCAGCTTGTATCCAAGTAATTTCAGGCAGTACAGTTGTGCCTGTGGCTAACTTATAGGAATATGAGGTTACATCTGATGAGAAGCCCTCAATTGTCTTACCCGCCACCTTCAAATCTGTAAGTTTTGAGTTTGATGACTTACTTAGCGGGAACGAGATTCTGTAGATTGAGGTGTTTATGCCATTCTGTGCCTTTACAGTAATTTTGGTTATACCATCAAGACCTCCGTCCTCCTTGGTGATTGTCTGATATGCGTCACCTGGCGTGTATGTCACAGCTGGCATCTCAGCTGTACCTATAGGCAGAGGATATGTATATGACAATATTGCAGGCGTGAAGTTTTCAATAGTAACACCAGCAACCTTCAAATCCTTAAGATATGAGTATTTTGACTTTATAACATTATAGGAAATCTTATAGACACGACTTGATGTTGCGCCTGGCACAGAAACAGTTACCGTAGAAATCTCTTTTATACCTTTACGGTCAATCACTATGGTCTGGGCACCTGGCTCGTATGCTGATATAGGTGTTATTTCTGGTGATTCTGTGGTACCCTCTGGAATATCAACAGTGTATACTGTCTTTGTAGGAGAGAAACCATCTATTGAGACTCCGTTAATCTGAATATCCTTAAGTGTTGTGTCATTTAACTTGCCATTTTCAAACTTTATATTGTAAACGGCTGAGTATTCATCATTCTCTGCAAAGACGGTTATTTTTGCAGTACCAGGCACTGAATAAGGCTCTATCTCAACTGTTTGCTTGTTATTTGCCTTGACAACCTCTATTGACGGCTTTTCAGTAGTGCCGAACGGCAGTGTTACAGTATAATCAGAGGCGTATGCATTGAAGCCTGATATAGCTGTGCCATTCACCTTTATGGTTGAAGGATATGGATTTGTATCTCTTACAGAGACAAAGTATACTTTATATTGTGAAGTGGAACTGCCATCCTCCGCCTTAACAGTAATAACTGATGGAGCGCCGTCTTTTACACCATTAACTATTGAAATCTCGCTTCCGCTAAGTTTTCTTCCGCTACGTTTGCAGACAATCTCAGGGAGCGATTTTCCAACAGGAACCTCATAATGGATTTCTCTTTTGTTTTTATTGAAATTAGCGTACTTGACTCCGTCAAAATATATCTCATAAATCTCTGATGAATATATAAAGGAGACATCGTCAGCAATAAGCACACTTGTTGTGTAGAGTCCGTCATTAGCACGTTTATGTGGATAATTAGAGGCTGATAGAATGACATTCATCTGAGTTGGAACGTCATTATTGAAATATTTAATAGGAACCTTGACAAGCGTCCAATTATTATAGTTTGTTCTTGTTCTCAACCACCCTTCAGCAACCTGGACGGCATCTCCCGACGGCGTCTTACACTCATTGTAGTCAGATTTACAAATATCAGACTCCTCATCTGTTATTGAATGCTCTGTGCAACCGCCACCTTTATTTTTATAACTATTATTATTTGCTGTACCGTGCCAAGAGTAATAGACAAGGTTCATATCCTCATTTTTATCAACAGTGGTTCGCTTAATCCATACAGCAAGTGTATCAGGTCTGTATGACCATACTATTCCACCATACGTTCCAGCAGTTGCGGTTTTAACTTTGAGTCCATCTAGATATGCCCAAGGATGTCCAAGAGTAATCCATGAAGGAGATGTCTCCTCCGCAATTCCAGAAACGCCGACCTTTGTATCCTGACATTTTACCGCATACTGACCTGTATGGGCGTCAGTTGTACGCTCTCCTATTGCAAAATCAAAACCAGCTTGTGATACATTTGAAAAATTCCAACTATCAGGTTGAGGTCTCTTCCACTGTGAGTTATCATGCCATTGCTCAAAACCTGCATTTGGCAACTGCTGTGCTGTGGAATTGTTAAAAAGCGCACTGGTAAATGTTAAAAAAACTAAAAATTTAATTGAATTAGGAAAGAGATTTCTCATAATAGTAACTAAATATGTGGCGGTTAAATACCCCTATTTTTAATAATGGCACAAATTTAGTTAAAACTATTTTAACAAAAGAAAATGAAATGTTAAAATTTTTATATTTTCAGGATTTTAACATTTCATCTAAAACACAAACGTTTCAAAGCAATTTTTGAAACAATTTCTTAATATTGTCGCAACTGACGTTGCCACATAACAGTGCTTCTATAACTATTCACTATTCTTTTTTCACTATTATTAAACTTCGTTTTGTGATTTACACCGTCTGCTCAATGTTCCAGACAAACGCCCTTACGCCCACCTCCTTGTTACGCAAATCAAGTTTTTGAACTGATGTGAGCAGTTCAGGTACTTTTTCATCATCAATCACAGTCATTACTGCGGAATTCATTTCGGGCCAAGTGTGGGTTCCACGTCTTGGTTCACCTCCATTTGTTCCCCTGCCCTGCACCTGCTCAAAGAATGTGAATCCACTTATCTTAAGTTCATCAAGCATAAACTCAACACGCTCTGTGTTGGCTTGGTTAAATATTATCATTACACTCTTCATAATTGAAAATTGAAAATTGAAAATTGAAAGTTAAAAGTTAAAAGTTAAAAGTTAATAATTATTCATAACCTATTCCTCCCTTTAGGGAGGTTAGGAGGGAACTTTGCATTTTCAACTTTCAACTTTCAACTGCATAAAAACATACTCTTTGCGGCGTTTCTCCTGTTTGTCACGCTCTCCGTGCTTTGACATTGCGGCATAGATTACAGGAACTATCATCATTGTAACAAATGTTGATACAAGAAGTCCGCCAATAACCACAATACCAAGAGGCTGCCACATCTCAGAACCCTCACCCTGGCTAAGTGCCATAGGAACCATACCAAGAAGTGTGGTAAAGGCTGTCATAAGCACAGGACGCAGACGTGACGCTCCTGAAATCTTAATTGCCTCATTAAGTTCATAACCACGCTCACGCATAAGGTTAATGTAGTCAACAAGCACAATACCGTTCTTAACCGCAATACCCACAAGCATTACCACACCCAAAGCACCAATCATATCAAGTGTTATATGTGTAATCCATAGAGCCAAAACCGTACCTGATAATGCAAACGGAACAGAGGCAAACATAATGATGAATGGTTTTGAGAAACTCTCAAACTGCGATGCCATAACCACATAGACCAAAATTATAATAAGAAAGAACAACATTGCTATATCCTTGAATGAATCCTGCTGTTCCTCATAATCACCGGCATAACGCACCGATACGCCCATTGGCTTGTCAAGTTTGGCAACTTCCTTCTGGATGCTTGCGGCAAGTTCACCAAGTGATACATCGTATGGTGTGACAGCAACAGTCACAACACGCTGACGGGTCTTACGGTCAATTTGAGGTGGTTGGAAATACTCTACAACATCAGCAATCTCATTTAGTTTGACAAAGCGTCCTGTTGGTGTAGGAATAGTCAGATTCTCTATCTTTGAAATGGAGTTACGGTCCTCTTCCTCCAAACGCACAAGAATATTATACTCATCACCGTCATCTTTAAGGAATCCTGCCACATAGCCGTTAACCCTGTTTCTTACGTATGAAGAGACTGTGGCAGAAGTAAGTCCTAAACGCGCCGCTTTCTCCTTGTCCACCACGACTTTAAGTTCAGGACGGTCATCTTCACGACTTATGTCAATGTCACGCGCTCCCTCGCAATTCTCCGCTATGGCACGCTTAACCTCCTGTGAGAAACGGTTGGTGGCATCAAAGTCATATCCGTAAATCTCAACATCAACAGTTGACGCACCACCACCCATACCGCTTGCCATCTGGCAGGTATAGTCAACTATTTCAGGATAACGCTGTAATTCCTTACGGAACACTTCAGCGATCTCAAAAATAGAACGCTCACGCTCATATTTCTTAGAGCATCTGACGGTCATCTTTATTTTATTGTTTGACGTATTGTTTATAAGTGCCGCAAAACCTGCGTCATCGGCAGAACCTGTGGTTGTACTTATAAGTTCAATCTCAGGTGCAAGCGCTACAAACCTCTTCTCTATTACACGGGCAAGTTCTGAAGCCTCCTCCACACGTGTTGTCTGATGCAACTCTATGTTTACGGTAAGTCTGCCATTATCCTGCTGCTGCATAAAGTCAGTACCTACCAGACCAAATATCATCGGGGAAATTGACAATAGGAAGAATACAACTGCAACTGAAATTGTCAACGCCTTGTGGTTAAGACAGGCTCCCAACGCCTTGGCATACCATTGGTCAACCTTGTCAAGCCAAGATACCACATATCTCTGATACCAGCCCGCTTGGACGTCCTCTTCTATCAGTTTGCCGTCAACCACCTTGACTTTCTTAGCCTTAAGCAATTTTGAGCATAGCATAGGAGTAAGGGTTATGGCAACAGTTGTTGAGGTACAAACAACTATGGTTACAATCCAACCAAGTTCCTTGAACATAATACCCGCTATACCCGTAAGCATTGTAAGTGGCACAAACACAGCCACAATTACAAGGGTCGTGGCTATGACAGATACCCAAACCTCATTAGTTGCATATATGGCAGCCTCGTGCGGATTTGAGCCACGCTCTATGTGTCTTGTAATATTCTCAAGTACCACGATGGCGTCATCTACAACCATACCGATGGCTATGGTCAATGAACAGAGTGAAATAATATTCAAAGAACTGTCAACAAACAACAGATATATGAACGCCACAATAAGGGCAATAGGAATGGTTATACCTATTATGAATGTGGCGCGCCAACGTCCAAGGAAGAAGAGAACCACAAGCACTACAAACAAAAGCGCGTAGAGAATTGACTCTTCAAGTGAGTCAATTGAGTTCTGAATATTCTCAGATGAGTCATAAATGGTCTGTATTTTAACATCTGGCGGCAAAGAGGCTCGCAGTTCATCCAGTTTTTTGTTTACATCACGGCATATCTGAACAGTGTTCGCCCCTGACTGTTTCATAATTATTAGACGCACACCGTCCTCTCCGTTCAGTTTCTCATCAAGAGTCATATCCTGGATAGTATCACGCACAGACGCTATGTCACGCACGTAAACCTGTTTGCCCTGCGGAGTTGTTGTAACCACCAAATCCTCAATCTCACGGCTCTCAATAAACTCACTGCGTACCTGCAACTGATACTGTTCATCAAGCATCTTAACCTTTCCTGATGACAAGTTAAGGTTGTTAGCGCTGACAGCGGTTCCCACAGTCTCAAGAGGAATGCCGTAGGCGTCAAGTTTTGATTGGTCAATATCAACATACACAACTCTGACAGGCTCTCCTGACATTGATATGTTACCTATTCCATCAACTTGGTTAAGAACCGGAATAACCTCATCATCAAGCAGCTTCTCAAGTCCCGGATATGTCTCTTCCGCCGTTACGGCATATTGGGCTATAGGCATCGAACTTGAACTCAGCTTGAAAATGATAGGCGTGGAGGCTCCGTCAGGCAGTTCATCTTTTGCCATCTCTATGTAGGAACGCACATCATTTGACGCCTCGTCCAGATTCCACCCCCACTCAAATTCAAGTGTCACAATTGACATATTGTCTTTTGACTGTGAGGTAAGTTTGTCAAGTCCGTCAACAGAGTTAAGGGTGTTTTCCATTAACTTTGTTACGTTTGTCTCTATCTCAGACGCGTTTGCACCTGGATAGGTGGTCATAACCATAATATACGGCGGGTCAATTTCAGGGAACTGGTCAATAGGCAACTTCAAAAATGAAAATACACCTATTATTATAACCGCCACAAATATAAGTATGGTGGAAACCGGCTTATCAATGGCTGTTTTGTAGATACTCATAACTCAAATCCTCCTTTTAATCTATTGAATCAGGTGCGACGGCAATGGTACAACCGTCAATAAGTCTGCTCTGACCCATTGTAACTATCTCATCACCCTCTTTAACATCTCCTATAATCTCAACATACTTGTCAAAACGCTGACCAAGCTCAACATCAACACGGCGTGCCTTGTCACCGTCCTTAACAAATATGTAACGGTTGTTTGAACCTATTAGTTTCAATACGGCTTGATAAGGAACTACAAGCGTTGATGCCTTCCCTACAGGAATCGTGGTCTTAACATACATACCCGGACGTAGTGTCTCCGATGCGTTTGGTATCTTAACCTTGACGGTGAATGTGTGTGAAGAGGCATCTATTGTAGGATATACTATCTCTACGGTTGCCGGAAACACCTTGTTAGGATATATTTCTGACACAAGAGTGAGTGGCATTCCAACTTTCATCTTAGGGAAATATACCTCTGGTATGTTAATATATGCCTTCAGAGTGTTTATCTGTGAAAGTGTAAGGATTGGCTGTCCGGCACACAACTCACCGTTCTCAAAATTCTTAGCGGATATTACGCCGGCATATTCAGCCTTGACAAATGTATTCTTCTCATATAGGGCAAGTGTCTCTCCAAGTTGGTCATACTGCACCTTGGTCTGGTCATACGCCTGTTGTGATATGCTACCAGCCTCTTTCAAAGCCTCCATACGCCCCATCTCAACACCAAGATTGGCATATTGAAGTTTATAGGTGGTGTATTGGGTCGGATCCATTCTTACAAGCAACTGACCTTTTGACACCTTGTCTCCCACCTCAACAAAGATATGGTCAATAATACCGCTTACCGTTGATGAGATATTCATAGTCTCATAACCCTGAAGTGTTGTAGGCAGTTCAATAACCCTGTCAATATCCTTCATCTCAATCTTCTGCACCTGAACCTGCTCTATTTTCTCAGTCTCAGTCTCTGTTGCCTCTTTAGAACACGCCGCAAGTGACATCGCACCCGCAAACACTAATAAAAATTTAATAAATTTGCTCATATCAGTTTGTTTTTATTTGTTATCAATTCTCTTCGTACGGTATATTTATCAAGTCCTTCAAATTCAGATATGCCTCTACAGTTGAGAGCACGGCATTCACATAATTAGTCTGCGCTGTAATTAAATCCTGTGATGCTGTGGTAACCTCAGTTGATGAGGCGTATCCATATTCAAATTTCTTAGAAATATTATCAAGCACTCTTTGAGACACCTCTGTATTCTTCTTTTGAACCACATACTTATCATATGCGTTTTTCAAATTATATCTATACTGATAGTTACTTATGTTAAGTTGGTCTTTTGTGTCAAGAAGTGTGTTCTGAGCAGACTGCAGGGCAAGTTTCTTTTGAGTAATGGCTGACGCCCTCTGCCCCGATGACCACAGAGGCACAGAAAGTGAGACGCCGACGGTATTCGGGTTTGTCATATTAAACCCTTCATCGGCGCCGAAATATGTCTTGGCGGAATATTTGTAATAAGCGCTTAATGACGGAACATAATCCATTGCGGCAAGTGTAACCTGCTTTTGAGCAAGTTCGGTATTCTTGCTAACCAACTGATAATCAAAGTTCTTCTCAATATCAAACTCCTCATTCAGAATCGCAAGAGACTCCTCCACACTCATAAGATTATCTAGGTTGTCTGTAAGTGCCAGGTTTGTATCCCTGTCAAGTCCTAAGATGAATCTCAGCATACTTAGCATAACTTCCCTATTTAGTTTGACATCACTTATTGAGGTCTTGAATGTATTGACCTGCACCTCTATCTGGTCAGCCGAAATCTGCTCAGCCGCACCTACATCAACCGCCTTTTGGGCCCTTTGGTGCAATGTGGTCAGATTCTCATAGTTGCGTTCAAGCAAATTAATGGTCTCATCAAGTGTCAGAATAGTGTAATAAGTAGTAATAACATTATTTATGACAGATTGCTCTGTTTTCTGCTTTGAGACTTCTGACATCTCTATGGCAAGATTATTAATTAGTGTGGCAACCACCTGCTTGCCAGAGAGAGCCATAGAGGCGGTTACGCCCAATGTTCCGTTAGGGTTCATTGGCACTGAAGCCATACCTCCTATATTCATCTTATAACCACACATATTAAGGTAATCCAAGGAGCCACTAACCTGCGGGAGCATAGTGGCTATGGTCTGCCAACGTGCGGCGTGCTGTTGTCTTTCTTCCAACGATGCGTTCTGAAGTGAACGGTTATGGTCAACGGCATACTGCACAGCCTCTTTCAAAGAGATTTTCAAGAACTGCGGATTTTGCTCCGTTGTATTTTCCTGAGCCGGCATCGGGAGTGATAAAACAATCCCTAAACATACAATCAATAATTTTCTCATCACTTTATCTTATTTTTTCTGTTCGTAATATTTTAATCCTCTCTCATTGCAGGCTAAACGCAGGAAAGTGTCGGCACGCATATCTATCAACGCATTTTTTGAAATAATATTATCTTTCTCAACCATATCAATTGAGACCACTATTATATTGTATATATAATCCAAGTAAGAGTCATCCACCTTCATTCCCTCAAATTCATCTCTGTAAAAGCCATCTGCAACACCTTTGACCAAATTTGCAAGAATAAAACCCTTTATACTCTCCTTCTTACTGGAAAGGAACTCATTATGTATATCAGGATAGTACTTTATGAGGTCTCGCATAAACTTCTCATACTTGGAGGTTCTTTCCTTGAATATCGGGTGGCGATAGGCAAGCACTATGTCTATTGCATTATATGAGGAGAAAAGTTTTGAATACTCCTTGTCCTCTTTCCTGTTCCGCTCTGATATAGACTCAAGCACCAGCAGAATAACCTCCTCTTTCTGACGGAACTCAGTGTAGAATGTTTTTTTTGATATATGCAGCATATTGCATATATCATCTATGCTCACGCTGCGGATTCCATACTTCAGAAATTCACTCTCAGCTGTTTTTAATATGTTCTGACGCAGATTTTCCATATTCTGACATGCAAATATAAAACAATATGCCGACACAATGTCTGCAATTGCTGAGAATCGGAAACTTTTTTACTATAATAGTTTCCAAGTGTAGTAAATTTGTATTATTTTTGTAACAATTTTGTAACAATAGAGACCTTTTCCTCATCAGGAATAGAGTAATCAATCCAATTAATGTGGAAACCGCGCTTCTCCATACCACGGAACCAAGTCATCTGACGTTTGGCAAACTGATGAATGGCTATTTCAAGAAGCGTGAACATATCACTATATGAAATATCACCTGTCACATATTGAGTTACATATTTGTATTCAAGTCCGTAGTACATTAGAGCATTGAGCGACACGCCACTTGACAGCAACCCTTTAATCTCTTCAATCATTCCGTTCTCAAGTCTGAATTTAAGACGCTCCGTAATTTTGCTACGACGGCTCTCTCTATCTATATCAATCCCAATTATAAGACTATCAATAGATTCCGCACCTGAGATTTCATCGTGGCTTTTATAGTACTCCTCTATCTCTATAGCACGTATGGCACGTTTTACTGTATCTACATCGGTGGTATTATGCAGAGTTTTATATGTTTTTAGAATAGCAGTAAGTTCTTGCAGAGATTTCTCTTTAAGGTTCTCCCTCAACTCATTGTTTACAGGCACCTCAACTAACCTATAACCCTTCAGCACAGACTCAATGTAAAGTCCAGAGCCACCGCAAAGTATAGGCAGAGCCCCTCTTGAAAGTATATCTTGATATGCTTTATGAAAATCCCTTTGGTACTCAAATATATTGTACTGCTCCCCCGCATTGCGGATATCAATAAGGTGATATGGAATTTTCCGCCCATCTACGGTGTAGTCTTCCAAATCCTTGCCTGTACCTATATCCATACCACGATATACCTGACGGGAATCGGCACTAATAATCTCACCGCCAATTTCAGCGGCTAACTTGCAAGCAAAAGAGGTCTTTCCGCTTGCTGTAGGACCTAATATAGTTAATAGTGAAGAAAGAATAGTGAATAGTTAAGAGTTAAGAGTTATTGGTTATCTTACTCTGCGAAAATACTATTTTTTTATAAAATCACAACAAAAACAAAGGTCAAAGAAGCGTTTATTCTCCCTTGACCCTCATACATCATACATTATACATCATACATTACTCCGCAGGAGTATCCTTTATGCAACGTACAGCACTAGACATATACCTATAGCCACGACTTTCAGTGTTCAATCTATCATTGTTTATAACGAGGCTAGGAGTGTAAGAGTACTGAGGAGAACTGGCCATATCCGTCGTCCAATAGTTGGCGTCTTCACCGACCCTTTGCCAACTGCCACCACCGATATCCAAGCCTGTCGGCAGACTCCCAAAACCATATTCGTCTGTACCTGGGTTGCCTGTACCAGGTGCCCAGCCCTTGGAGGTCTTCAGATAAATGCCCGCTGTTCCATCTCCCTTGCCGTCAGTTACTTCTATATATGTTTTAAGAGTCTTAAACTCCTCCAATGACGGAATGTGAGAACCGTTGGGGCAGATGCCTTGACGCTTGCCAGATAGCACCGTTTGACCTTGTGAAGCTCCAACTGCCGCAGCCCAGTTGTACTGCATACCTAACTTGTCTGACTGATCTTTCAAATACTCAGGTACACTTGCATCTGGGATGGCTGTACACCATGGGGTATATGCAGAAGACGATGTTGTAGATATAGTGTTGTTGGTAAGCCAAGTGGCGTTGTAAGCCTCTGAATTAGAGTCATACTCTATGCACTTTGTGTTTTCCTTGAGCCAATATTGTTCACCTATCTGAACCCAGTTGGAAGCTCCATCCAATGCCTTCTGACATTCAGGACGTGCAGGTTCAACAACATTCACTTTTGTTACATTGTTCGCTGTAACAACTGTGGCACCCAATTTAACCTTAAACGTTGTGTCGTCTGATTTTGTAACTGTTACCGTAAGGTCATTGGTTGCATAACTTGCCGCTGGAACCACTATGCGGAAGTTTACGCCGTCTGTAGCCAATGCAACGGCTTCTGCACAGTTAAGCGTTATTGTTTTTGATGAACCGCTTGTTACAGTATAGTTGTTAGGATTTACGGTAAACACACCTGCAAGATTTTTTGCCGTTGATGTCAATGTTATGCTCTTTACCTTATCTGTGGTCTCTCCCTTGACTATAAGGCACAGCACGCCAAAAGGATTGCCAAGTGATATTCCGTTCTCTATTGTACCTGTACCTATTGATGGATATGCGTTCTTTGCAAGTCCGTCCTCTACGTATGTCTGTGTGGTTGGCATATCAACAGTAAATGAACCGCTGTTGTATGTCCAAGCACCGCCTGCCCAGCCGTAGAGCGGAGTGTTGTCCTCTATGCCTGAGTCTATAGAACCCTCAAATGTGCCTGATGATGTGCCTGCACCGTTTTTTATAGCAAGCGCCACGGCATCAAAACCGCCTGACGTAGGCACTATGTTCAGTTGGTCATCATTTGACCAAATGAGTGTTCCGCCTGATATTACACTGGTCTTGGTTGTTCCCTGACCTGCCGCAGACACTGTGACGTGACGCATTACGCCCGTAGGTTGAGGTGTTGGCTCTTTTACATCTGCATTCTTCTTGCACGATACGGCTCCCGCCATTACCAACAGCGTGGCAGCCAAATAAGTAAATTTCTTCATTTGCTTCTTCTTTGTTTTTAGTTGTTAATTACTTCTTACCAGCCATTTATATTGGACAAGGTTCCACCTACGCTCTTGCCACCACCTGACGTTTGCATTACGGGCATCTCTGCCTCCATTCTCACTTGCTCCAATGAGGGAGCGGAATAGTTGTTTTTCTTCATAGTTAAAAGTTAAAAAATAAAAGTTAATAATATGTTAATTAATCTCGTTTTTTGGTTAATCGGTGAATTATGGAGCAAGCCGAACACAGACAAACTTGTTTGTATGTTGAGGCGAAGCCCATAATCACGGCGTAGCCGTAATCGGTTATGCGATTTCTCTTCGTCATCCTGAAAGTGCTTGCCAACGAGGGCAGAACCAAGTTTACTTGGGTTATGCCGAGTGCCGCTAGCACTTCACGAGCAAAGCGAGTAACGAAACGAAGGATCTCATACATCATACATCAAGTAAAGATCTCTCCCGTTGGTCGAGATGACGGAAGGGAGAGTTCTGCCCTCGCTACTCCTCACAGTCCCTTGACCCCTGACCCTTTATCCTTGATCCCTGACCCTCACAGTTACAACTCTGTTGTAACTATCTGATATTAAGCAAATTACCCCCCCCGTTTACACGGGGAGGGTAATTTTACCTTCTCTTATGTCAGCCGCAGGCGGCTTCTATGTCTTGTCATCATTTGCTCATTATCAGTGCACTAAGATATGAACTATTTTTTTATTTTGCAAAAAAATTTATAAGATTTTTAGTCTAAAGAGTCAAGTATCAAGTGCGAAAATATTAAAAATGTTTGTAAAATTCTTTCATCGGGGTTGAGAACTTTAATTTTTCTCTCGGTCTCCTGTTTATTTTATATTGAACTTCCTTTATATAATCATCGCTAAACGTGTCAAAATCAGAGCCTTTTGGTATATATTGGCGTATCAGCTTGTTTGTGTTCTCTATTGCACCCTTCTGCCACGACGAGTAAGAGTCCGTAAAGTATATCGTGGTCCTTAATGCCTTCGCTATTCTCTCGTGAAGGGCGAACTCAGAGCCGTTGTCTGTCGTGATTGTTCTGACATATCTCTTGTACGGCAGGAGCAGCCTTATCACCGCATCTGACACACCCTGTGCCTTCCTCCCGTCCTTCAGCCTGCACATAAGGAGCATGTTTGTTGAACGCTCGCACAATGTCAGTATGGCATCTCTGTGCCATCTGCCCACTATCAGGTCCATCTCCCAGTCTCCGAACCTCCTGCCGTCCGCCTCTGGCGGTCTGTCGTGGATGCTGACCCTGTTCGGTATGTTCCTGGCCTTTGTCACGCTCTTCCAGTATGCGTGGTCATGACGGCGGTACTTGAGCCTGTGGCGGCAGTGCTCGTACAGCGAGCCTCCTTCTTCCCTGTCTCGCCGTATCATGCCGTATATGGTCTCGTGGGATATGTGTATGCCGTCGTTCCGCAACAGGCTTCCCGATATCTGCTTGGGGGACCACTGCTCCGTGGTCAGCAGCGCTATAACCTTCCTCCTGACGTCGACGCCTACGCCCCTGCTTCTCTTAAGACGCTCCCTCCTGTCCGTCGTGTATTCCTGGGCCTTTATCCAGTGGTAGCGACGGTGCTTGTCTGAGCGATTCCTGTTTATCTCTCGGTAAACGGTTGATTTGTTAACTCCGATTGTGCTCGCAATCTCCTTTTTTGATTTTCCTTTTTGGAGTAAGACATAAATTGTATATCTTTGCTCCCGAGTCAGTTGTTTGTACATTTCAACACAAAAATAATTGATTCATCTGGGAACGGCAACGGTCGTTCCCTTTTTTGTGTTGATACCTGTCTCTTTTTCGTGTGCCCTAGTGTCGTTTGAAGCTTATTCCGGCCAATTTGGCTTCGCTTTCCTTTTGCTGTCAAGGTCAAGACAAGTGGCTTCGCCAACCTTGACCGCAATAACGCTTCGCCGTTACATCGCCTACATAATCTTCAAACTTTTTGTTGCACTTCTTATTTGAATTTATA
>JAZLIE010000033.1:0-13257 GCA_045617165.1 Candidatus Enterocola sp.
CGGCCAATTTGGCTTCGCTTTCCTTTTGCTGTCAAGGTCAAGACAAGTGGCTTCGCCAACCTTGACCGCAATAACGCTTCGCCGTTACATCGCCTACATAATCTTCAAACTTTTTGTTGCACTTCTTATTTGAATTTATAAGTTTTTATGAAGGCTGTGGCTTAGCCTAAAGGAGAGCGTGCTCTCATTGAGGCTGAGACACGGGCTCCATAAGCCTTCAGGCTTTTGCATCTTCCGAGCGACAGTTAACTTCTTTGAGCGCAGCGAAAAAAAGTTACGAAAAGCGTCAGTTTATTCCAATTCTCAGCATCGCAAGTGAACTGCCTGCCGCGTCAAACATTTTAAAGTAGTAGTTGTTGTCTTGAGCGGAGAATATCTTTATTGTTACATCTGTGTCGGGTGGAGTTTCATTAAGGTAACTTATCTCTATTGATTTGACTCCGCGTTTCGCCACGATGTCGTAGGGCAGGGCGTTCAAAGCCCAAATAACGTAACTTGTGTTGTTTGCGTGTCTGTTACAGTCTATGTCTGAGTAGGTTACAGTGTGAACGCACTCTTTTATAAGTGATAACCCGGATGGAACTTTTAACTTTATGTTGCGGTCTGTCATTGCGTCCTCATTTATAATACAATCAGAGAGAATGGATTTCGGGTGTGACAGAGAGCGTGTCTTTACATTTACAGTAGCCCAGATAGAGGTGGATTTTATAAGAGGATTGCCATTAGTGTCGCACATTGTGTAATCCCTATAGAATATGGGACCCATCTGCCCCTTATGCCACGTCTGTACTGTAACATCTTGCATATTGCAAGGCATTTGTATGAACTCTGTATTCATTTTTATCAGCATCCAAGCCAAATCCTCTTTGCGTAGGTCAAGTTGTCCGCACCCCTTGGACTCCACGTGGTCTGTAGCAATATCCTGGGCTATGTTCATAAACTCGTAAGGCTTCAACTTAAAGTTCAAGTCCGTCTGGTGAAATCCTATCTTATAATCCTTTGTATATTTCATTTCAGTTGACAGTTAAATGTCCACTATTATATGTTAATTATTAATCATACATCGCCTCAATAACCTCTGCGTAAAGGTTTGATATAACATTGCGGCGGATTTTCATTGTGCTTGTGAGGTGACCTTGTTCAACAGTAAACTTATGAGGCAGCAGTGTGAATCTCTTTATTTGCTCATAACGTGCAAGTTTGCCCGTGTGCAGGTCTATGACTTGCCTGTAGAGTTTCTGTACTTCAGGCTCTGACAGTAAGTCTTCCAAACTTTTGTATTTAATTCCTTGCTCCTTAGCCCATTTCTCAAGTTCATCAAATGCCGGCACAATAAGCATTGACACATATTTGCGTTCGGTGCCTATGGCAACAGCCTGACATACCATAGGGTCATTGGTAATGAGACCCTCAAGCAGTTGCGGGGCTATGAATTTGCCGCCAGCCGTCTTGAACATATCCTTTATGCGGTCAGTGATGTAAAGGTTGTCATTCATGTCAATGAATCCAGCGTCACCGGTGCGGAACCAGCCATCTTCAGTGAATGCTCTGGCGTTGGCATCGGGGTCATTATAATAACCTTTAGTAATGGTCTTTGCCTTGAGAAGAATCTCTCCGTCTTGTGATATGCGAACCTTTACGCCAGGCATAATACGCCCTACAGAGCCAATCTTGTAGTTGACGTTATTTGACGGGAAACAACTGACCGATGCTGTAGACTCAGTGAGCCCGTATCCGTAGGCAAGATTTATGCTCATTGCGTGGAAGAACTCATTTATCTCATTTGAGAGTTTGGCGCCGGCGCAAGGGAAAAATCTGCCACGGTCAATACCTATGCGTTTTTTTATTTTGTTGAAAAGCGGACGGGCGAAAATCTTGTAATAGGCACTTACATCTTTTTGTGCGTGCTTGCCAAGACGTTTGAAATCAAGATTATAGCGTTTGCCAAGTCTAAGGGCAAAGAAGAAGTACTTTTCTGAGAAATGATTAGCATTCTCAGCCTCTTTCAGAATGGTGGCATATATTTTCTCCCAAAAACGAGGTACCGCACACATTGCCGTAGGCCGAACCTCTTTCAGATGCTCCTCTATCTCACTTGGCAGGTGATTCATATATATGGTGACACCGCGGTCAATGCAATAGTATATCCACGCCTTCTCAAAAATGTGTGTCAGCGGGAGGAATGAGAGTACAATATCACTCTTGTCAACAATAGGGAAGAACTCTCTGTGTATTCTCAGGAACTCAGTGTAGTTGGATTGATGGAATGTAACTCCCTTTGGTCTGCCGGTAGTCCCCGATGTGTATATTATGCTTAGCAGGTCATCTTCAGACTCCTTTTTAAATCTTTCTTCAAATTCCGCATCTATGGCTGCCCCTAATGACATTTTAAGTAGGTCAGAAAATTTCAAGGCGTTTTTAAGTGCTGATAAGTCGATGTTGTCATCCATTACAATAACCCTTTTCAGCCTTTTTGATGAATCCGCCACCCGTGCTATTATATCAACCTGTTCTTGTTCACCGACAAATATGGTCTCTATACCTGCGTCTTCAACAATAAATTTTACCTGAAATGCTGATGACGTGGGGTAGATAGGCACTGTCACACCTTTTATGGCGTATATGGCAAAGTCGGCTTCTAAATGTCGGCATTGATTATAAGAGAAGATACCTATCCTATCTCCCTCTTTAACGTCAAGTGATATAAGCGCTTTTGCAACTAATTTTGTGTGGATTGCGAATGTTCGCCAACTGACCGGCTCCCACTCTGCTGTAGCGTCATTTCTGTCGAATACAAAATTCCTGCTACCAAACTTCTCAGCTTGGTTGAACATCAGTTTGCTCAGGTGTGGAATTGTTTGTTTCATCAGTTCTTTTAGCCTCTAATAGGGCTTTTTCTATTTTTTCTTTCAGATTTTTGCCTTTCAGTGCCTTTAACGCTTTGTGAGCGGCATCTTGTTGTGACTCTTTTTTGTTTGAGCCGCTTCCTTCTCCGGCTTTTATTCCTTGTAAATAGACTGAGGTGTGAAAAACAGTTATGTTTTTATCCTTTTGGAAATCCTCTCCGTCTGTTACAAATTCAAAAGTAACCTTCTCTCTTTGCGCCCACTCAATAAGCCTCGATTTGAAATTAGCATCTTTTTTAGCGGTCTGGTCCAGATTTATATAACCCTCTTTAATGAGTTTCTGAATGAACTGCTTGCTCTTTTCATAGCCTCTGTCAAGGTATATGGCTCCCATTAACGCCTCAAAAGCGTTTCCGCTTATATGAACCTTTGCAAAGTTTCTGGTGCTTTTGCGGTCAATTCTTATAAGGTTATTCAGACCTATAGCCGTTGCAAGAGCATCAAGAGACATACGTTGCACTATGCGTGAGCGTATGTTTGTAAGTTCCCCCTCATTCTTTGACGGATATGTGTTGTAGAGTATGTCTGCCACAACAGTTCCAAGAACAGAGTCTCCCAAATACTCCAGCCTCTCATTGTTCAGCGTATGTCCGTTATTTTGAATGTGCGCTGATTTGTGAATGAGTGCTAACTTATAATAAGATATGTCAATAGGGCTGAACCCCAGCAATTTTTTCAAACTAAAATAAGGTTCCTCTTTCTTGGAAAAGAAGAACCTTATTTTGCTTATCATTGTCTTCTTCAAAACAGTATTAAATCTATTTTGAGAACTTCTTCAGAACTATGGCGGCGTTAAGACCTCCGAATCCGAATGTATTGGACAGGGCGGCTCTTACCGTGCGTTTCTGAGGTTTCCCAAATGTGAAATTCAACTTGTAGTCAATGTTTTCATCCTCCTCACCTGTGAAATTGATGGTTGGTGGGATAATGTCATTCTTGATGGCGAGTATGGTGGCTATAGCCTCTACCGCACCTGCGGCACCAAGCAAGTGGCCGGTCATTGATTTGGTTGAACTTATATTCATTTTATATGCGTGCTCACCAAACACCTCTTTTATAGCCTTGACCTCTGACACATCACCTACAGGCGTTGATGTGCCGTGTGCATTGACATAATCAATGTCTTCAGGCTTTAAACCGGCATCTTCAATTGCATTTCTCATAACAAGAATAGCGCCTGAACCTTCAGGGTGAGATGCTGTAATATGGTAAGCGTCTGCTGTAGCGGCTTCACCAGCCACTTCGGCATAAATTTTAGCTCCACGTTTAAGAGCATGCTCCAACTCCTCAAGAATGAGACATCCGGCACCCTCCGCCATTACAAATCCGTCACGGCTCTTGCAGAACGGACGAGATGCTGTCTCTGGTGAGTCATTGCGTGTTGAGAGTGCGTGCATTGAGTTGAATCCGCCAATGCTGCAAGGTGTGAGAGGAGCTTCGGTACCTCCCGCAACTATTACATCGGCTTTTCCTAAACGTATCAGATTAAAGGCCTCGCCAATTGCGTGGTTGCTTGAGGCGCAAGCCGATGAGCAAACAAAATTAGGACCGCGGAAACCATATTCAATAGATATGTGTCCGCCAATAATGTTGCTTATCATCTTTGGTATAAGGAATGGGTTTATGCGTGGAATCAAGTCACTTCTGTAAAATTCCGCAACCTGCTCCTCATAGTAAGGAAGACCACCTATGCCAACCCCATATACAACGCCTATTCTATCAAGATTCTCCTCCTCTGTTTTAAGTTGGGAATCAAGAATAGCCTCTCTTGTAGCCACGATGCCGTATTGTGCGAAACGGTCAAGTTTTCTTACCTCCTTGCGGTCAAAATGCCTGGCAGGGTCAAATCCCTTGACTTCACAAGCGAACTGTGTCTTGTGGTTTGATACGTCAAATAGAGTAACAGGTTTAGAGCCGCTGACACCATTCAGTAGCGAGTACCAGAAATCAGGAACATTATTACCTACAGGTGTTATCGCACCTAAACCTGTTACAACAACTCTTTTCAAATTCATTTATGAATAGGAATGGATTACTTTTTAGCGTCCTCTATAAACTTGATAGCTTCTCCTACTGTTGTTATCTTAACCTCTTCATCTTCTGGAATATGAACACCGAAAACCTTCTCAAATTCCATAATCATCTCAACTGTGTCAAGAGAATCGGCGCCAAGGTCACCTGAAAAGCTTGCTGATTCAACAACCTCTGATTCATCAACGCTAAGTTTCTCTGCGATGATAGCTTTTACTTGTTCTGCGATAGATTTTTCTGCCATAATTGTAAAAATTTAAGTTATTTTTCAGATTTTAAAAATATATGACTACAAAGATACATAAAAATCTTTAAAAATACAAAACTCAAAAATTGCAGTGAATTTTGTTGATAAGTTTTGAATTTATTTTCCGCCCCGATGTTACAATTTAGTTACTTTTGCATAAAACATTCTGATATGAAAAACATTGTTATATTGGCATCGGGGAGTGGCACAAACGCAGAGAATATAGCAAAATATTTTGCAGACTCGTCTGATGTGCGTATTTCAGCCATTCTCTCAAACAAAAAAGATGCGTATGTTCTCACTCGTGCTGAGAAGTTGGGTGTAGAGCACTCATCATTCACTAAAGATGAGTTTCTAAGCGGAAAGGTGACAGAGCAGATAAAGGGTATGAACCCTGATTTGGTTGTGTTGTCCGGTTTTCTGCTTCAGGTTCCGGCATCAATGGTGGTGGCGTTTCCACATAAAATTGTAAATATTCACCCTGCGTTGCTACCTAAATTCGGAGGTAAGGGTATGTATGGAGACCGTGTACACGAGGCTGTTGTGGCATCGGGGGAGAAAGAGAGCGGAATCACAATCCATTACATAGATGAAAATTATGACCAAGGCACCACTATTTTTCAGGCAAAGTGTCCTGTGCTTCCGTCTGACACACCCCACGATGTAGCAGAAAAGGTTCACGCTTTGGAATATGAGTGGTTCCCGAAAATAATAGACAATATTTTAATGCAGAATTGATAATTGAAAATGTAAAGTTCCCTCCTAGCCTCCCTTTAGGGAGGAACTGATTGTAGGATATTTAATTTTCAATTTTCAATTTTCAATTTTCAATTTGAAATGTTCACCCACCTTCACGTACACTCACACTACTCAGTTCTTGACGGAATGTCCAAGGTTCAGGACCTTGTGGACAATGCCGTTAAGACGGGTATGAACGCTCTTGCTCTGACTGACCACGGTAATATGTTCGGCGTCAAGGAGTTTACTGACATAGTTAATAAATATAACAAAAGTGCGGAGGATGGTAAGAAGTTCAAAGCCATAATAGGTGTGGAGGCGTACTGCGCCCGTCGTACGCTCTATGACCACGACCCTAATTATAAGGTATATGATGAGAGTCGTGGCAAAGAGGTGGCTATTGACCGTAGTGGTTGGCACCTTATTCTTCTTGCAAAGAATAAGAAGGGTTATCAGAATTTGTGTAAGATAGTGACAAAAGCGTGGGTTGATGGTTTTTATGACCGCCCTCGTATAGACAAGAATATTCTTGAGGAGCATAAGGAGGGGCTGATAGTCTGTTCCGCATGTCTTGGTGGCGAGTTGCCTTATTACATAATGCGAGGCAGGGTTGATGAGGCTGAAAAGGCGGCGCAATGGTTCAAAAGTGTTTTCGGTGATGACTATTACATTGAGTTGCAACGCCATAAGACCGATAAGGAGAATGCTGACACTGAAGTCTATGACCGCCAATGTGAGGTCAATCCTGTATTGGTTGACATAGCCCGCAGGAACGGAATAAAAATCATAGCCTCAAATGATGTGCATTTTGTGCTTGAGGAGCACGCTGAGGCTCACGAGCGTCTGATTTGTATCAGTACCGGAGCCAAACTTATTGATGAGAACAGAATGCGTTATACAAAGCAGGAGTGGCTTAAATCTCCTGAAGAGATGGCGGAGATATTCAAAGACCTTCCTGAGGCCATAGAGAATACACAGGAGATAGTTGACAAGGTTGAGTCATACAGCATTGAGTCTGGTCCTATAATGCCTAAATTTGATATTCCTGAGAGTTTTGGAACTGAGGAGGAGTATAGAAAACGTATCTCAGAGGAGGAGTTGTTCAATGAGTTCACACGTGATGAGAAGGGTAATGTTGTCATGTCAGAAGAGGATGCTCAGAAGAAGATAGGCAAACTTGGCGGATATGAGAAACTCTACCGTATAAAACTTGAGGCTGACTATCTGGCGGAGTTGGCGTGGAAGGGTGCCGACAGACGGTATGGGGATAAACTTAACGATGAAGTTAAAGAGAGGATAATATTTGAGCTCCATGTTATGAAGACAATGGGATTCCCCGGCTACTTCCTCATAGTTATGGATTACATTCGTGCGGCAAGAGAAGAGTTAGGTGTGAGCGTAGGTCCGGGACGTGGCAGTGCGGCGGGCAGTGTGGTGGCGTATTGTCTTGGAATTACAGATGTTGACCCCCTGAAATATGACCTGCTGTTTGAGCGTTTCCTAAATCCTGACCGTATATCACTTCCCGATATTGACGTTGATTTTGATGATGACGGGCGTGCACTTGTCCTTGATTATGTGACTCGTAAGTACGGAAAGGAGCGTGTGGCTCACATTATAACGTATGGTACAATGGCTACAAAATCAAGCATTAAAGATGTGGGAAGAGTTCAGAATATTCCTCTCCCCGATGTCAACAGGATTTGTAGTTATGTGCCGGCAAGGTTCCCTGAAGACGCCAAAACAGGTAAGGCTCCGGCTGTTACTGTGAGCAATTGCGTGAAGCTGGTTTCAGAACTTCAACAGGCAAGATTCACGAATGAAGATGCCCCCATTGCCCAGATGCTCAAGTATGCCGAGCAACTTGAAGGCACCATACGTCAGACAGGCATACACGCCTGCGGCGTTATAATCGGGGCGGATGACCTTACCAACTTCGCTCCTCTAAGTACCGTAAAGGATAAGAACACAAATCAAGACGTGCTTGTTACTGAGTATGACGGGCACGTGGTTGAGTCTGTGGGGCTTATAAAGATGGACTTCCTTGGACTCAGCACATTGTCAATTATAAAGGAGGCGCTTCATAATATAAAAATCACCCGTAACATTGACCTTGATATAGACCATATCCCTAATGATGACCCTGCCACATATAAACTGTACGGAGAGGGTAGGACTGTAGGTACGTTTCAATTTGAATCAGCGGGAATGCAGAAATATCTGAGAGAACTGAAACCTACTGTTTTTGAAGACCTTATAGCAATGAACGCCCTATACCGTCCGGGACCTATGGACTATATTCCAGATTTCATTGACCGTAAGCACGGACGCAGTCCTATAGTCTATGATATTCCTGTAATGGAGAAGTACCTGAAGGACACCTACGGAATCACAGTATATCAGGAGCAGGTGATGCTTCTCAGCCGTCTGCTGTCAGGGTTTACAAGAGGTCAGTCAGATACCCTGCGTAAGGCTATGGGTAAGAAACAGCGCAAAGTGCTTGATGAGTTGAAGCCTAAGTTCATAAACGGCGGCAAGGCTAACGGCCACGATGAGAAGATACTTGAGAAGATATGGGCTGATTGGGAGAAGTTCGCATCATACGCATTCAATAAGTCACACGCAACCTGCTATGCGTGGGTGGCGTATCAGACCGCTTATCTTAAAGCTAATTACCCTGCGGAACTTATGGCTGCCAACCTCACCCGTAATAAAGATGATATAACTGAGGTCACAAAGTTTATGACAGAGTGCAAGGCTATGGGTATAAATGTGCTTGGCCCCGATGTTAATGAGAGTTATCTGCACTTTGTACCTAATGGGAAGGGAGACATACGCTTTGGACTCGGAGGCGTGAAAGGTGTTGGCGAAGGGGCTGTTGAGGCTATAGTGGCGGCACGTGATAGCGGCGGTAAATTCAAGGACGTCTTTGATTTCTTTGAACGTGTAAATCTGTCGGCTTGTAACAAGAAGGCCATTGAGTCACTTGTATATAGTGGAGCATTTGATAATCTGGGGGATATACGGCGTGAGCAGTTCTTTGCCACGAACAAGAAGGGGCAGAATATGATTGAGGTCCTTATGCATTATGGAAATAAAGTTCAGGAATCAAGAAACGCTATGCAACTATCTCTATTTGGAGATACTCTTGAGGCGGAACACCCCTTTATAGAGCAAGCCGCTCCGTGGGATGTCATATTCAAGTTGCGTAATGAGAGAGATGTAGTGGGAATGTACATATCGGCTCATCCGCTTGACAAATACAAGGTTTTGTTGAATGCCATCGGGGTACGCCCTGTATCAATTCTGGAAGACAGAGTCAAACTTATAGAGGATAACCCTGAGGGTACCCGTCTCTCATTCGGAGGCATTGTGACAGAGATAACAGAGAAACTGTCACAGAACGGCAAACCGTATATATCAATGGGTGTTGAGGATTTGTCAGGCGTAGGGTCATTTATTCTTGGTGGTCCTATGTTCCAGAAATACAGGAATATGTTCCTGCCTAATATGTTTGTATATGTTACAGGAACTATAACTGAGCGTTATCAACGCAAGGAAGATAAGGCTGCGGGCAAACCTAAAGAGTATTCATACTCAGTTGACCGCATAGAGTTACTTGAGGATTTGCAGAAAACCGCGCATTTGGAGATAAGTGTTGATATTCCTCTTGACAATGTGCAGACAGACCTTATAGAGGCGTTGGGAGACTCTTTGTTCTATGACTCCGGAGGCAATGCCATACCTGCCACTCTCTATGTGAATGTCTTTGACAGGGAGACGCATACAGTTGTCAATTTCCGTGGTAAAAAAGATATTATGCTTACTGAGAAAATGTATGATGTTCTGCAGTCATTCGCAAAAATTGATGACTCTGACCACGATGTGGTGTCATCTGATGATGATTTGCAACTTGAGGATTCTTCTACCACCGCCGGAACAGATGAACCTAAAATAACATTCTCAATAACTATGAAATAATGTTAATAACTTGGGCGTTATTATTGTGGTTGTGTATTTGAAATATGACTATTTTTGTAGAGAACAAATAGAGATTTAATATTAGTTTTATATGGAATTTACTGAACAAAATTTTAAGGATGTGTTGGCAAACAACTCTGTGGTTGTTGCTGATTTCTGGGCTACATGGTGTGGTCCTTGCAAAATGGTAGGCCCTGTTATTGAGGCTATAGCCGCTGATTATGAGGGTAAGGCTGTTGTTGGTAAGGTTGATATTGAGGAGAATGTTGACCTTACAGATGAGTACGGTATCCGTAATGTGCCTACGGTTCTCTTTTTCAAGAACGGACAACTTGTAGATAAGGTTGTAGGTGCAAGCCAGCGTGCTGTTTATGAAGAGAAACTTAAAGCGTTACTGTAATTAGTAACGCTTTTTAACAAAAAAAGAGTCTTGAATTTCAAGACTCTTTTTTTATGCTCTTTTAAATTATTACTTGTTTCTTTTGTAACGTTGGTTGAATTTATCAACACGGCCTGCTGTATCTACAAGTGTTGACTTACCTGTGTAGAATGGGTGAGAACTGCTTGAGATATCCAATTTGATAAGTGGGTATGTCTCGCCTTCAAATTCAATGGTCTCCTTACTCGCTGCTGTTGAGCGGGATAGGAACATATCGCCGTTAGACATATCTTTAAATACGACAGGACGATAGTTTTCTGGGTGAATTCCTTGTTTCATTTTTTTAGTTCAATTTTATTTGCGGTGTGGATGGGGCTCGAACCCACGACCTCCGCCGTGACAGGGCGGCATTCTAACCAGCTGAACTACCACACCATTTGAGACTCTTTTTCTCAAAAGCGATGCAAAGATAGTGCAATTTTGAATACAAACAAAAAATATTGAAGTTTTTTTTGAAAAAATATGTGAAAAAATTTACTTCCACTCAGCACTCTCCATTATTCTGACTATATCTTCTGTTATATAATTAGTCACAGGGGCTAATGAGTCTTTGTTTGGATGGTTGTTGAAATAGAGTGAACCACGTAGAAAATGTTTTACGCTGTCTGTCAATATAAATTGCACCTGAGAGGCTGTGTTGCCCTTTATCTGATAGAGAATGCCGTACATTCTTCTGCCGGGGTTCTCAAATGGCTGTTCTGAAATGGCATCCGCCTTTACAGCGTGTTTATATACAAAATTACGGGAATCCTCTGATATTGTGTAGAAGTTGCCATTTATATCTTTATATGAGCAGTATATTTTTGCGTTATATGCGGGGTAGGCAATGTCAAAAAACTCATCGTTCCCCCTGTGACGTTCCACTCTTGCCACATTTGACGGATATTCAAAAACCACAGGCTCATTAATCCGTATTGTGTCATAACTCTTCTCTGCTAACGCAATGCGGAAATAACCACGAGGTTTGGGCGTCTGGTTTGTGCAGCCAGCGACTATCAGTGTGAGAGACAACAATATTAAAAGTCTGCTACTCCTCATTTTTCTCAGATGTTCCGGCATCGTGGTTAAGAATTGTGAACTTTATGCTCTTTATACGCCTTTTATCAGCGGAGACTATCTTAAAACGGTAGTTTCTGTAGTCTATCTCAGTCTCTTGTGCGGGAATCTCCCCTTTGAGTTCAAGCATAAGTCCGCCAAGAGTCTCCGCCTCTCCTATGACCTTCTCAAATTCATCACTCTCAATCTCAGTCACCTTGAAAAAATCTCCAAGTGGAGTCTTGCCCTCAAACAGCCAGTTGTTTGCATTCAGTTTTGCGTAATTCTTGTCTGCGTCATCATACTCATCATCAATCTCACCCACAATCTCTTCCAAAATATCCTCCATTGTTATTATCCCCGATGTACCTCCGAATTCATCAACAACAATGGCTATGTGTCTCTTTGTCTTTTGGAACTCCTCAAGAATAATATTGATGTGTTTTGTCTGTGGCACAAAATGAGCCTTGCGTATAACACTCTGCCATTGGAACTTTGGCTCTCCTATATGAGGAAGCAGGTCTTTTATGTAGAGAATACCTCTAATGTTATCAAGGTTATCGTGGAAGACAGGCATACGGGAGTATTCTGTTTTGTTTATCAGGCGTATCACCTCAGCAAAAGAGGCTGTATCATCCACTGCCACCATATCAACACGCGGTGTCATAGCGGCGGAGGCGTTTATGTCTCCAAAATGTATTATCCCCTCAAGCAACTCCTTGTCCTCTTTTATATCCTCTTGTGTGACTTCAAACGCCTGCTCTATGTCATCCATTGTTATGGGTTGTGAGTTATGGCGCTTTTTCTCATTGCGTGACATTCTTGATAGTGGCTTAATCATCAGCCAGCAGAGAGGGTAGAGTACAACCTCACAAACATTAAGCGGATATGCGGCAAATCTGCACACCTTCATATTATTACTGTTGGCATATAATTTAGGCAGGTTCTCTCCAAAAAGAAGCAACAGAAACGTAATCAACACTGTATCAATTAAAAAGGAGAGAATAGGACTTCCGGCAAAATCAAATAACCGTGCCATAAGTGTTGATGTCAATACCACGATGGCTACATTTACAAGATTGTTTGTAATAAGTATTGTAGAGAGCAGACGTGGGGAGTCAGCCCTGAGTTTAAGAATCATTTTATCTGTGTTGGCGTCACTCTCCTGAAGCGTGTCAATATCTTTAGGCTCCAAAGAGAAGAATGCTGTCTCTGACGCACTGACAAATGCTGATGTCGCCAGCAATACCACAACAATAGCAAGTAGAATAATATTTATAACCATAATTGTGTGCAAAGATAAGAAAAAAATAACTAACTTTACAGCGCTTTTAGGGCTGACAGTTCGTTTAGACCATCCTGTCATAAAATAAAACCAGGCTAATAGACCCAGGAAACGGTCTTATGCCGGTTCTTGGGTCTGTTGTTTATATAAGGCTGTTATGTTTAAGATAAAAAACAAGATAGAGTTTGATGCGGCGCACTACCTCAGCGGGTATGACGGCAAGTGCGCTAATATTCACGGTCACAGGTATAAGCTTATTGTAACTATTTGCAGTGAGAATTTACAGAGTGAGGGGCACTCACGTGGTATGGTTGAGGATTTCAGTAAAATAAAAGAGGTGTTGCGTGAGGTGGAGACATTCTTTGACCACAAACTGCTTATTGAGGACAACGATGACGGACGCCGTGCCTTCGCCGCACTTAAGTCACTGCCAAATGGCTTTGATGTTGTTATGATGCCTTTCCGTCCTACGTGTGAGGAGATGAGCCGTTATATATTCAATATGCTTAGGGGTAAAGGCTTGAATGTGAGTGAGGTGGAACTGTTTGAGACTCCAAACAACAGTTGTGTCTATTCAGTTGACAGTTGACAGTGA
>JAZLIE010000034.1:0-2267 GCA_045617165.1 Candidatus Enterocola sp.
TGTTGTTAAAGTCTCTCATAGCCTCCTTCTCCTCTTTTGAGGGCTGCTCCGATGCCATCTCAGATGCCTGTTTCTGTGAGTCGGGTTGCTCAGCCTGCTCGGGTTGCTCCGGCTCCTCTCCCATTCCCTTTGGCATTGACTCCACCCTTGACGCCATACGCTGCGTGCCTGCATAGTAGCAGCCGTAAGGGTAAGCATTGTTTTCAGAACTTTCGCAACCTTTGTTTAATTAAAAAGAACTAAAGCCTTTCGTCTTGATGTAGAAACGTCTACGTAGGTGTAAAATCAAAGTTAAACGGATATCTTACAATCGCGGATACTGCTTAATCACCTGGTTTATATGGTTTAAAAAAGGTATTATATAATTTCATCACCTTTTCTCTGTCAGAATCATTTTCCGAAAGTCCAGCTTCTTCATAATCACGTTTAGCATTTACCGAATTGAGTGTATATGCCTTGTTGAAATATTTCATCAACTCAGCTGCAGATGAATCTGTAATAGTAATTGTATCTCTTCTACATACAACCATCAATTCAAAAAACATATTATAATAAGCGTCTCTGTCGTTATATGTGTTCGCCATAACAAAAGAGTATGGATAGAATTTTTCTATTCCGTAATCCATATATGCTATATATAGCTCTATATAAGCGTCTTTGTCGCCTTTCTTGAGAATTAGTTCCTCCAACAATTTCTCTGGACGGTCTGCCGCATTCAGAGATTTCATTTCTCCGTCACATCCCCAAAGGCAAAAAATACTTGCAATTACAATAATGTAGATTAAGTTATTCTTTATTAACATCTTTATGCCAGTTATTTTCATTTTTTCCACTAATTACATTTGGGAACCTTTTGAAAAATGAATCTTTTTTGTTGTATAACAAATAATCAGATTTTGTCGGTTGACTCTTTGGTTGCCAAGACCCTTCGTATCGGTCAATTTCTTTCCCATCTTTCAAAATCAACCAATCGCCGCCATTTAAAACATTGACTTTCCCTTCAGCATTTTGTTGAATTTCATCTGTTGCTCCTATTACAATTGAGTTTGGTCTCTCTTTTGACAAAGCCTGTGCAATACCGTTGAAATCCTCTGCACCATGACAAACCATTAAAATAATAGTTTCATTCTCATTATTGTTATTACCAAACTCCGAATCAATGAGATTTGAAAGATCTGTACCCGATTTTATTTCAATTCCTGCTTTACTATTTCTATGATTAGCTAAACCCTTAGCATTATTATATCCATGAGCAAACAATATCTTGGCGTTCTTATCATCTGCGTATCTATGAGCAACAATATTGTCATACTCTTTATAAAACAGCGATTTTATCTCTCTTCCGTCCGGATCCACGTACTTGACTGGGTTGCCTGCACAATATACATACGGACTCACACCAGGATATTTCTGTTGCAGCGGATCTACGCCAAGCCATAGGGCAGTGGAGGGGTCATAGTATCTTGCTCCGTAGTAATAGTAGCCTGTCTCTGCATCAAGTTCCTTTCCGTTAAACTTGTACGGTGTGACGTCCCTTTCTTCTATAAACGTCTCTCCGTATGGGGTGTAGGCTAAGTACTGGGCTACATCGCCGTTGCGGTCTGTGATGAATGTTGTACTTCCCAAATGGTCAGTGTGGTAGTAGTAGAGGTCTGGCTCAACTGCCTCAACCTTTGCCACCTCCATCTGCTGCAACTTCTGATACTCTCTCATAGCCTCTTTCTCTTCCTTTGAGCGTCGGTTTTCACCGCTGGCATTTCCGCTTCCATCAGTCAATTCTGACTGCCCCGATTGTTGCTCCTGTTGCTGTGGCTCATCACCCATTCCCTGCGGCATGAACTCCACTCTTGACGCCATACGCTGCGTGCCTGCGTAGTAGCAGCCGTAAAGGTAAGCATTTTCCGTGGATTTTGAACCAAAAGACAAAACACATACAAATCCGCAACTTCTGGCAACTTTTTTCAGTATAAGACAAAGTAATTAACCTATATAATAACAGAAGACCGCATTTGAGTCTGAATTATAAAACACCTACCGAGGCTTATATGGAAACAGGTGTACAACAAAGAGTGTGGAAAAACTATTACAAAGGTCAGTCTCAAGATAATGTGGCGACTATAATAGCAACTCTGACAAGTGGGTGCAATTGAATCTCTGGAATAAGAAATAAAAACGATATGTTATAAAAGAATAATAATACAACCCAAAACTGTAAAGAAATTTCAGGACGGGTCAAACTAATAAAAATAATCCTGCAAAAATGAATA
>JAZLIE010000035.1:0-1565 GCA_045617165.1 Candidatus Enterocola sp.
GTGGGGTGCGTATTTGTGTTTATTCCTGCTTGGTTTGTTGTACCCGTTATACAAGAGAAACAGAACAAGGAGTTTGTAAGCAAACACACTCAACGGATGTCATTTATTAGAAAGAACTACAAAAAGATGTATTGTTATTCAGCAGAATATGATGAATGTTGCAGATGGGTTACATTGTTAGATAAAAGTGATTCCATATATGCGTCAGAAATAGATATATTCAATCATCAAAAAGATTCCTTGTATCATTTCAGTGGGTCAAATTATAGTCTTATTGATATTATGCCTTCTTCAAAGGTTAAAATGCCAGCCTCTAATATTTTTAGAGGGGTGGTTTACGTTGTTGCCAAATACGATAAAATGTCATTAATTTATACAAACAATCACATGTATAAACCAGTCTTTGTGATGAACAGATATATACATGAAAATGCACCGCTATATTCTATTGTAAATGATTTAGACAGAATGCGCTGGGATGAGGCAGATGAATTTATTACCAGCGGGTTGTTAAGGAAATTGGGTGTTTATTAACAATGTTTTGACACTAATGAAATAAAATTAGTAACATGAAACGAATCTGTACAGTTGGTGTGCTGTCTTATACTGAAAAAGTTGCCAGCAGTTGCGGATTTGTATGTGTTTTGTCTTTTGGCACAAAATCCACTGAAAATGCTTACCTTTACGGAGACATTCAGCCGGGTGCGCCAGTAAAGGTTGGTGACACTGATTACAAGTATGACGCATCAGGCAACCCTGTGTCAATGCGTGGCGGAGATTCAGACCGCACGCTTAGATATGATGCGGAGAACCGCCTGAGAGTAATAGAAGATACACAGAACAGCACAATGAGCCTATATACATATAACCATACCGGGGAACGTTCACTCAAACGCTACGGAGCGTTCAACACCGCCTACCTGAACGGAGCATACGCAGGCTCAGGTCTTGACGGTCTGACCCGCTACAGTGCGTATGTAAGCCCCTACTATGTGGAGCACGGCACAGGTACAAATGCAAGTAACGCTACCAAGCACTATTACATTGGTACTGAGCGTCTTGTCAGCAAACTTGTGACTGAGAAAGGCGGCAAAGAAGACCAATCCACCGATGAGGACACATACTACTATTTCACAGACCACTTAGGCAGCACCACCCACATAACGGACAAAGGAGGCAAAGTGGTGCAGTACGCCGCCTACACACCGTATGGAACGTTATTCCGTGAGTACAAGAGTGTAATGCCTTATAAGTTCAACGGCAAGGAATTAGACCAGGAGACAGGCTACTATTACTATGGTGCAAGATACTATGACCCAAGTGCGGCGTTGTGGATTGGAGTTGACCCGCTGCAAATGAAGTACCCTGACATCGGGGCGTATGTGTATTGTGCAGGCAACCCAGTGAAGTACGTGGATCCGGATGGAAGGAAACTGATGATAACAGACTCAGAAGGAAATTCATTGGAATATTCAGCAGGTATGCAGTATAAAGGGAATGATAGTGCTGTTAAAGAACAAGTAGGTGTTTTGAACCAAATGAATGGTGTTGAGAATGGTCAGAAA
>JAZLIE010000036.1:0-1378 GCA_045617165.1 Candidatus Enterocola sp.
CAATTAAATCAATGAACCCACAAGAGGTTAAAAGCAGCATCAGCCTAATGATTGGTGGGTATGAAAAGGTTTATGGGAGAGATGAAATGGAGGTCACCTTAGGCAACAGACTTGAAGGCGTTATAAAGCGTGCCTACACTCAGACAGGTCAAAAAGTGGTGCTTCTCATAGACGAGTATGACTCCGCACTGCTTAAAGTTATGCACAACAAGCCTGTGTTTGAGGAATTAAGGGATATGCTCCGCAACTTCTACGGACCAATAAAAATCTGTGACGCAATGCTGCGTTTCGGTTTCATAACGGGCATAACCAAGTTCTCACAGCTGAGCATATTCTCTGAGATAAACAACCTCACCAACATAAGTATGCTGCCCGATTATGACGGATTGTGCGGCATAACCAAAGATGAGTTACTAACGCAGTGCAAGCCTGACATTCAAGCACTTGCAGATGAACTTGAAATAAGTTTTGATGATGCTGTTGCAAAACTTACTGAAAATTATGACGGCTACCTCTTTTCTGTGGGAAGGAAGAATGTTATGACAGATGTGTTCAACCCGTTCAGTCTTATAAACGCATTCAGTGCAAGGAATATAGGTCAGTATTGGTACAGTTCAGGCACACCTACGTTCCTGTTTGGTGAGATGCGCAAGTATAAGACGGAATTGCAAAACATAGAGGGCAGGGTTGCCGGAGAAAATGAGTTCAACGTGTCACCGGAGGTTGCCGTGTCAGCACTCCCAATGCTTTACCAGAGCGGCTACCTTACAATAAAGAAAGCGGACACCATTACCAGACTCTTCACATTAGGTTTCCCTAACAAAGAGGTAAAGGAGGGATTCCTGCAATCATTCCTGCCTATGGTGTCAAACATATCCGATGACGAGAGCAACAGAATGCTTGTGCGTGTGGTTCAGGCTCTCTACGCTGATGACATAGACACGGCACTTACAGAGATAAAGGCGTACATAGCCGCCATTCCGTATTACTATGAGAACAAGACGGAGCCTGCGTTCCAGACAATAATGTACCTTATACTCACGCTACTTGGACAGAATATGAGGGTTGAGGTTCCGTTTGCCGTAGGCAGGACAGACGCCATACTTGAAACCACAAACACAGTTTATATAATAGAGTATAAGGTGGATAAGTCAGTAGAAGAGGCGTTAAAACAGATAGCTGACAAGCACTACGCAGACCCATACCTTGCAGACCCACGCCGCAAACTAAAGGTGGGCGTAAACTTCTCCACGGAATCCCGCACCATAGAGAGTTGGAAGAGTGTGGAAATCAAGTGACATTCAGCCAGACGCAGAGACTGTACTCTACTATTACGGAGCCCGCTACTATGACCCCACCACTGCCCTATGGCTTGGCG
>JAZLIE010000037.1:0-29714 GCA_045617165.1 Candidatus Enterocola sp.
TGCCCTTTGAAGCCATTCCTGACCACATTGCTGGACCCACAAAAAAAGCATTTTTTTTACCATATTAATAATAATGTGTCCAAAGTTACTGCTATTCAGTATTTTACAAGGATTTTATCCTACTTTTTGATAATTAACCCGTGATTTCTACTGTCTCCCTATTTTTTGTCGTTAGAACAAGTTCCAGAGGTCTGTTTCCGGGTAGGGTGCGATGATTTTTATTGGAAGTTTGGTGACGGGGTGAATGAACTCAACGCTATGTGCGTGCAGACTTATGCCGGCGTCTTTGTTTGAGCGTGGAAAACCATATTTCAAATCACCCTTGATGGGGCAGCCCATAGCGGCAAGTTGACATCTGATTTGATGGTGGCGGCCTGTCTGTAAATCAACTTCAAGCAGTGTATAGTTGTCTGAATGACCAATCACCTTGTAACTGAGCACCGCTTTTTTAGCGTAAGCTTTGGGAGTGTCATACGCAAAAGATTTGTTCATCTTCTCATTGCGTACAAGATAGTGCGTGAGAGTGCCTTCAGGTTGGGCGGGTGGGTTCTTGACAATGGCGTGATAGGTTTTTTTTATAGTGTGGTCACGCAGCATACCGTTAAAACGCTCAAGAGCCTTGCTTGTCTTTGCAAAGACAACCACACCGCTTACAGGGCGGTCCAGACGGTGGGTTACACCGCAGAACACATTGCCAGGCTTGTTGTATTTCTCTTTGAGATATGCCTTCAAAGTATCTACAAGTGGGGTGTCGCCTGTTTTGTCTCCTTGCACTATCTCCCCGACGGCCTTGTTTACTGCAATCAAATGATTATCTTCATATAAGATTTGCATCTCTTTTTATTTTAAAGTAAGACCTGCCCACTCAAACTATGCAGGCAGGCCTAAATAGTTTTCCTGTGCAGGTCTTGCTTTTATTTTACAGAAAATTCAGTTCCTTTGTTTTACTGCCTCATATATCAGAATGCCTGCGGCTACGGAGACATTAAGTGACTCTATATTACCAAGAATAGGAATTCTGACTTTCTCATCGCAAAGTTCCATTATTTCAGGTGAAATGCCTTTATCTTCAGCACCCATAACTATAGCGATGGGCTCTTTGTATGAAATGTCAGTGTAACTTTGTGTGGCTTTCTCACTTGCCGCTATAATCTTTACTCCAGACTCCTTGAGAAAATTCACAATATACTCAAGGTTATGCTCACGGCAGACGGGAATGTTAAGTAGTGCGCCAGCGGAGGTTTTTATGGCATCAGCATTTACAGGAGCGCTCTCTGTCTGATTTACCACGATGGCATCAACGCCCGCACACTCTGCTGTACGGGCTATTGCGCCAAAGTTTCTTACATCTGTAACGCCATCAAGAATAACTATGAAAGGATTTTTAGCATCCTCATAGAGTTGTGGTATTATTTGTGTAATTCGTTGATATTCAATAGGTGAAATAAATGCCAATGCACCTTGATGATTCTTTTTGGTAATACGGTTGATTTTTTCAACAGGCACACGCACAACAGGAATGTTATGTCCTTTGACAGCGTCAAAAAGCTCTTTAGAGAGTTCACTGCCCATATCTTTTTTGAGCAGGATTTTCTCAATCTCCTTTCCTGCCTCTATAGCCTCAATAATAGCCCGTATGCCAAAAATCAGTTCGTTCATACACTCACTGTCAACTGTCCACTGTCAATTGTCAACTATTATAGAACTCCATTATTTTGCCTTCAATCTCCTCTGCAAGTTCCGGATTGTCTTGAATCAGTTTCTTGACTGCGTCACGTCCTTGTGCAAGTTTGCTATCTCCGTAACTGAACCAGGAACCGCTCTTCTTCAGTATTCCCGCCTCAACGCCAAGGTCCACAATCTCACCTACGCGAGATATGCCTTCGCCAAACATTATGTCAAACTCAGCCTTGCGGAACGGAGGTGCAACCTTGTTCTTTACAACCTTGACTCTTGTCTGGTTTCCTATCACCTCATCACCCTCCTTGATTGCTGATACACGGCGTATGTCAAGACGCACAGATGCGTAATACTTTAGAGCGTTACCACCGGTGGTGGTCTCAGGATTACCGAACATAATGCCAATTTTCTCACGCAGTTGGTTGATGAATATGCAACAAGTGTTTGTCTTGCTTATGTTTGCTGTGAGTTTTCTGAGTGCTTGAGACATAAGTCTTGCCTGAAGACCTACCTTGTTGTCACCCATATCACCCTCAATCTCGGCTTTTGGAGTAAGGGCAGCCACAGAGTCAATAACAATAATGTCAATGGCAGATGAACGTATAAGTTGGTCTGCAATCTCAAGTGCCTGTTCTCCGTTGTCGGGCTGTGAAATGAACAGATTGTCAATATCAACGCCAAGTTTTTCAGCATAAAAACGGTCAAAGGCGTGCTCAGCATCAATTATAGCCGCAATTCCGCCAGCCTTTTGAGCCTGTGCTATTGCGTGAATGGCGAGTGTTGTCTTACCTGATGACTCAGGACCATAAATCTCAATTACCCTGCCACGGGGGAAACCGCCCACGCCTAAAGCAAGATTAAGCCCTATTGAGCCTGTTGGAATTACTTGAACATCAACCACGTGGTCATCACCCATCTTCATAATGGTTCCCTTACCGTGGTCCTTCTCAATTTTGTCAATGGCAAGTTGGAGTGCTTTCAGCTTCTCCGATGCCGGTTTTTGAATCTCTTCTGACATAATATATAAATTTTTATTTTGCTGATTATGACATTGACAAAGATAGTTAAAAATGTTTAATCCTAGTCATAGTTTGAAAAAATATTCATATCCTCATTATATACGGGTGAGTTAACTCCCAAACGGAACAGAATACTGTGGAATACGTTATGTTGAGAGGGCTCTATACCTTTTTTCACATAGTCTGTTGAATCTGACGCCCATACAATCATAGGTATCTCATATTGTTCCTTAGGTGCGAAATTGATAGGAACACCGTGCATATATAGATTCTTCTCTCCAAGTGACTCTCCGTGGTCAGAGATGAAAATCATTGTGCTTCTCCAGCCGTCCAGCGTTTTGAGTGTGTCTATAAGGGCGTTTATTATGTAGTCTGTATATAAAATGGTATTGTCGTAAGCGTTAATCAACTCTTCATTAGAGCACTTTGACAATTCAACGCTTGTGCACACAGGAGTGAATTTCTCAAATTCAGCGGGGTACTTCAGGTTATATGAGGGTCCGTGGCTTGTGCTTGAATGAAGAACAATGAAAACTTTGTTGTTTCCGCAACCCTCAATGTGCTGTTTAATACCGTCAAGTAATATCATATCATATTTACAGCTGTCAGCGTCACACTGTTTAAGGTCAACATATTGCTCAATATGGAGTGGTGGCTCTCCCCAGTTAGTGGTACGCCATAGAACGTCAACACCGTTGCGGTTAAGGTAATTTGGAAGAATCTCATACAGCTCATCAGTCTCGTGGTCTTCAAGAATAGCCTTTACCCCCGCTATTGTGTAGGTTGCTGAGGCATTCACATTATACCAGTGCAGATTCTCAACTTTTGACAGCAGTGGGTTGGTCTCTTTCTTATAACCATAGAGTGAGAAGTGGTCACGGCGAGATGACTCCCCGATGAGCAGAACTACAACATCTTTCTCATCGTTGGTTATAGTGGCATCGGGGAGAAGAATCTCCTGACGGTTGTTTCTTGCGTCCTGAATCTTGAACCTTACCGCATTCACTGTGTATGACCACGGTAGCAGAAGTGAGCCTATTACAGGCGCGTGCTTGTCAATCCAAGTCCAGTTGGGGGCGTTGCCGAACGCAATTACTATTATAATGCCTAAAGATGCCCCGATGTTTGCAAAAAATCTTTTCAGAGTGCTGTAATCAACCTTTGTTAGGAATATGTATAATGACGGGATTATTCCCATACATATTATATATCCTATGGCAGCCCACGATGCGTAACTTGTAGCCTCTGTAAAATTGGTGTTAAATACATTGCCCATCATAGAGTCATCAATGATGACATCGTAAGTATTTATGAAATATAGCGTTGCTGAGTTAAGTATGAATGCTATGGCTGTTATTGCCTTGCCTACTATTCTGAACAGATATAAAAATAGGTAGAATGCAAAGAAATTAGCCGTCAGCATAATCACCACCAGACTTGTGAAAATTATAAAGCCGTTAACATCAGCGTTTATGTTGTCAAGTACGTATGTGTAAAATGGGAAGTGAAAGAGCAGCAGGTTTAAAACACTCAGAATAGCTGCCACTATGTATATTTTTTGTAAAAATTGTCTCATCTCTATCTGTTTATAAACGCATCAAAGATACAAAAACAAAACAGGGCGACCAAAAAAGTCACCCCATTTGCAACTACATATTATTAACAATCAATTGTTTTCAGGACGAAGTTTGCGTACAACCGCTCCAGCCTGCCACATTTCACTCTCACGCAGTGCCTTAAGTTCTTTCTCAAGGTTGGCGCGGTAGTCTGGTTTAGAGTTTGAGTCAATTGAAATCTGAGCCTCATTACCACACTTTACGCTTGCATAAAGTTTCTGCATAACCGGCTTGATGGCATCGTGGAAAGGACCCATCCAGTCAAGAGCACCACGCTGAGCGGTGGTAGAGCAGTTAGCATACATCCAATCCATACCGTTCTCAGCGAATAGAGGTCCAAGTGATTGTGTAAGCTCCTCAACTGTCTCATTGAATGCCTCAGATGGCTCGTGACCATTCTCACGCAAAACTTCATATTGTGCAAGAAGCAAACCTTGTATGGCACCCATAAGTGAGCCACGCTCACCTGTGAGGTCTGATGTAGCCTCCTTAAGGAATGTTGTCTCAAACAGATAGCCTGAACCAACGCCTATACCAAGTGCTATAACACGTTCAAACGCCTTACCTGTAGCGTCTTGCCATATTGCGTATGAAGAGTTAAGACCGCGACCTTGCAGGAACATACGGCGCAGTGATGTGCCGGAACCCTTAGGTGCAATCATAATAACATCAACATCTTTTGGTGGAACAATGCCTGTGCGGTCATTCCAAGTGATGCCGAAGCCGTGTGAGAAATATAGAGCCTTACCAGGTGTAAGATTACGCTTGATTACAGGCCATTGCTCAATTTGAGCTGCGTCTGAAAGCAGGTATTGTATTATGGTGGCACGTTTGCAAGCCTCTTCAATCTCAAAAAGGGTCTCGCCAGGTACCCAGCCGTCTGCAACAGCCTTGTCCCAAGTCTTGCCTTTACGCTGACCTACAATCACATTGAAACCGTTATCACGCAGGTTGAGTGATTGACCAGGACCTTGAACACCGTAACCAATTACGGCAATTGTCTCATTTTTAAGCACCTCACGTGCTTTCTCAAGAGGAAACTCCTCACGGGTAACAACATTCTCTATTACACCGCCAAAATTAATTTGTGCCATTATTATTTAGTTGAAAATTGAAAGTTAAAAATTGAAAGTGCAAAGGTAATCAAAATAGTTGAAAGTTGACAATTGAAAATTAACTTTCCACTTTCAACTTTCCACTTTCAATTCTTTTAACTCCTGAACTTTCTTCAGCATATCACTCAGACGCTCTTTTTTGTCTTTGGTTATGGCAACGCGTCCGCTACGTATGAACTGCAATACACCTATGCTTTGCTGAAGCTCATCAAACATATTCTGAGTCTCTTCATAAAGACCTGTCTTTTCAAGTACTATGCAGTTTTCAAGAACCTCAAGGACACGGGCATCATATTTGCGAATAATTTTTTCTATGCCACCAATAGCCAAAACTTTGCTCGTCTCTATCTTATAGAGTGCAATCTCCTGGTAGATAAGCTCATCATCGGTGTTATAGTAAGCTTTCAGGATGTCTATACGCTTGTCTATCTGCTTTACAACATTCTTAATGGTGTCCTCATCTGTATATGCTGTTATAGTGAACTTATGTATCCCTTTTATTGCAGACGGCGATACAGAGAGTGTCTCAATGTTGATTTGCCTGCGTGTGAATACAATAGTAATCTGATTCAAAAGACCTGGAACGTTCTCTGAAAATACGGTTACGGTGTATAATTTTTTTTCCATATTTTTTTGTTTAATCGGTGAACTGGTGAACTGGTGAATCGTATAAAATGCATTTATATGTTTACGATTAACCGATTCACCGATTAACCAATTATAATATCATCATTGCCTTTTCCTGGTGGAACCATAGGTAATACCAATCCTTTTTCTTCTATCTCCACGACAAGCAGATAGGGCTTATCATCTTTAAGCATATCTTTCACAGCATCACTAAGTTCATCTCTTTTGGTTACGTGGCTTGTGGCAATGCCGTAAGCCTTTGCAACAGCACAAAAGTCAGGGTTAAGCATCGGGGTGGAGGAGTATCTTCTGCTAAAAAACAACTCCTGCTGCTGACGTACCATTCCCAAATAGTTATTGTTTAGCAATATCATTTTAACTCCCGTTTTCTCTTGAATTATGGTGCCAAGCTCCTGCATGGTCATTTGGAAACCTCCGTCGCCGCAGAACAGGCATACAGTTCTATCGGGTGCCGCTATTTTAGCCCCGATAGCTGCAGGAATACCAAATCCCATTGTGCCAGCTCCGCCCGATGTAACCACACTGCGTTTCTGCTTAAATTGGAAATATCTTAATGCAGCCATCTGATTCTGCCCTACATCAGTTACAAGAATGGCATTGCCGCAAGTGGCGTCAGAGACGGCACGTACAACCTCACCCATTTTGAGAGGTTCACCTTGCGTAGGGTGCAGTTCCTTGTCAATTACACGCTCACGCTCTTTTGTCTCATACTCCGCAAAAGAGTTAATCCATTGAGTGTGCTCCTGCTTATTTAATTTGGCGGTCAGCGCAGGCAGAGTTTGCTTGACATTGCCTAAGAGAGCGACATCACACTTAACATTTTTATTAATTTCAGCAGGGTCAATCTCTAAATGAATGATTTTGGCATTTTTGGCATATCTCTTCAAATCACCCGTAACACGGTCTGCAAAACGCATTCCTATTGCAATAAGCACATCACATTCATTTGTCTTTATATTTGGCGCTATGTTTCCGTGCATACCAACCATACCCTTGTTAAGTATGTAATCTGTAGGCATTGCAGACTCACCCATAATAGTCCAGGCGGCGGGAATGTCGGCCTTATCAAGAAACTCCATCAACTCACTCTCAGCCTCACCGATGGTTACGCCGTGACCTACAAGTGCCATAGGCTTTTTTGCACTATTTATAATTGCGGCGGCATTATCTATAGCCTCTGTGTCAATTGTGCTTTTTGGTATGTAACTACGTATGAAATCACACTTCTCAGGCTTAAAGTCAACACTCTCTGTCTGAGCCGTTTTTGTTATATCAAGCACTACCGGTCCGGGTCTGCCTGTATTTGCTATGTAGAATGCCTTTGCAACCGCAAACGCAATCTCTTTGGGGTCTCTTATCTGATAACTCCATTTGGATATAGGCAGTGTTATGCCAATGAGGTCGGTCTCTTGAAAAGCGTCTGTCCCAAGCATTGTGTTGTTAACCTGACCTGTAATTACTATAAGTGGGGTGCTGTCAAGCATAGCGTCAGCAATACCTGTAATGGTGTTTGTGGCACCTGGACCGCTGGTGACTATGCAAACGCCAGGCTTCCCCGATATGCGTGCATAACCTTGAGCGGCATGGGTGGCACCCTGCTCGTGCCTGGTAAGTACATAGTGGAATCTATCTGTGTAATCATACAATGCGTCAAACACAGGTATTATAGACCCTCCAGGATATCCGAATATGGTATCAACACCCTCATTCAACAGGGCTTCCATCAATGCTTTGGAACCGTTCATATTATATAATTCTTACCGCACCCTTGTCAGCAGAGCTTACAAGAGAGGCGTATGCTTGTAATGATTTGGAAACCACACGGTCACGCTTAGGTTTGAAGGCATCTTTGCCTTTCGCCTCCTCTGCCTTGCGTCTTGATGCGAATACAGCATCGCTGACAAGAGCGTTAATCTTACGTGCAGGTATGTCAATCTCTATTATGTCTCCGTCTTTAATGAGTCCTATGTTTCCACCCGATGCCGCCTCTGGAGATATATGCCCGATACTTAACCCCGATGTTCCGCCAGAGAACCTTCCGTCAGTAATGAGGGCGCACTCCTTGCCAAGATGCATTGATTTTATGTAAGATGTGGGGTAGAGCATCTCCTGCATACCAGGACCGCCCTTAGGACCCTCATAATTTATAACCACACAGTCTCCTGCGTGAACTTTGCCTCCAAGAATACCGTCACAGGCATCTTCTTGTGAGTTAAATACAACTGCCTTGCCTTTGAACTTCCAAAGGCTCTCATCTACACCGGCTGTCTTTATTACGCAACCATCTATGGCTATATTCCCTTTAAGAACGCCAAGACCTCCATCTTTTGTGTAGGCATGCTCTAAATCACGGATACAACCTTCCGCTCTATCTGTGTCAAACTCAGAGTATCTGTTATCTTGTGAGCCAAGAACTATATTGAATTTTCTGCAAGGTGCGGCGGAGTAAATCTCCTTTGCCTTGTCAGAAATGATATTACCTGTAATACTATATTCCTTGATAGCTTCTCCAAGAGTAAGCCCGTCAACGCGTTTTGCATCAAGATTCAGAAGACCACCTTTTGCAAGTTCTCCAAGTATTCCAAGAATACCGCCTGCGCGGTTTACATCCTGGACGTGATATTTTGCCGTGTTAGGAGCCACTTTGCAGATGCAAGGTGTCTTGCGTGAAAGTGCGTCAATATCATCCATTGTAAAGTTCACGCCAGCCTCATTGGCAATGGCAAGCAGGTGTAACACTGTATTTGTTGAGCCACCCATTGCAATGTCAAGTGCCATTGAGTTTAGAGCCGACTCACGTGTGACAATAGAACGAGGCAATACACTCTCATCTCCGTCTTCATAATATTTATAGGCATTCTTAACTATTTGACGTGCCGCTTCAAGTGCAAGACGGCGGCGTCCTGTATGGGTTGCAAGAACAGTGCCGTTTCCAGGTAATGCCATACCAAGAACCTCATTAAGACAGTTCATAGAGTTTGCGGTGAACATTCCGGAACAGCAACCGCAAGTAGGACAGGCGGTTTGTTCAATCTCTGCCATATCTTTGTCAGAGACACTCTTGTCCGCTCCCATAACCATAGCGTCAATAAGGTCAAGATGTCTGCCGTTCCACTCTCCTGCCTCCATAGGCCCACCCGATACAAACACAGCAGGAATGTTAAGCCTCATGGCAGCCATAAGCATACCCGGAGTTATTTTATCGCAGTTGCTTATACATATCATGGCATCTGCCTTGTGGGCGTTAACCATATATTCCACACTGTCAGCAATTATATCACGGCTTGGTAGTGAGTATAGCATACCATCGTGACCCATTGCAATGCCGTCATCTATGGCAATAGTGTTGAACTCCGCTGCAAAACAGCCAAGTTTCTCTATCTCAGCCTTAATCTCTTGCCCTATCTCATGCAGATGTGTATGACCTGGTACAAATTGTGTAAAAGAATTGACTATAGCAATAATAGGCTTGCCAAGCTGCTCTCGTTTCATTCCGTTAGCCACCCAAAGTGCTCTTGCCGCCGCCATACGACGTCCTTCTGTGCATACTGAACTGCGAAGTGTGTGTTTCATATTAATTGAAAATTGATAATTGAAAATTGAAAGTTAAAGTCCGAGGGACTGCTTAACTGCGTTAACTTTCTCATCTGCGGCTGCATTAACTGCATCATATTCAGCACGGCTGTTAAGTGGCAGACGAACTTCAATGTAGAACTTTATCTTAGGTTCTGTTCCTGACGGACGCACGGAAATCTTGGTGCCGTCCTCTGTGAAATATTGAAGAACGTTAGCGGTTTCAGGCATCTCCATTTGTGTGGCACTTCCTGAAATTACATCTATGCAGCGCAGTGAGGCGTAATCCTTTATTGTAACAACCTTGGAACCTGCAATCTCAACAGGTGGTGTTGAACGGAAGTCTGCCATCATCTTTTTGATAGCCTCCGCACCGTCCTTGCCCTTCTTTACAACTGAAATTCCCTTCTCTTTTGAGAATCCGAACTCAAGATAAATGTCCTGCATAAGTTCATATAATGACTTGCCGTTATCCTTTGCCCAAGCGGCAATCTCCGCTATCATAACGCATGCTGATACTGCGTCTTTATCACGAACAAAGTCCTCAACAAGGAATCCGTAACTCTCCTCACCTCCACCTATGTAGCTTTTTTTGTTCTCTTGCTCACGCATAACGGCTGCAATCCACTTGAAACCTGTGTAAACATCAAAATATGGAACTTTGTATGCGTTTGCCATAGCGGCAATCTGCTCAGTCGTGACAATTGTCTTGACAATATATTCATTGCCTTTAAGTAATCCAAGTTCCTTGTTGCGGCGAATCAGATAGTACACAAACATCTGAGCGGTCTGGTTTCCATTCATAAGAATCCACTCTCCCATGTCATTCTTAACGGCTATTCCCATACGGTCTGCATCGGGGTCAGAAGCCATAACTATGTCAGCGTCGGTCTCACGAGCCTTGTCAACCGCAAGTTTAAGCGCGGCAGGCTCCTCAGGGTTAGGTGATACAACGGTAGGGAAGTCTCCGCTTATCACATTCTGCTCATCTACATTTATAACATTCTCAAAACCAAACATTTTAAGAGCACGTGGAATAAGTGTTATACCTGTGCCGTGAATAGGGGTGTAGACAATTTTCAAATCTTTCTGGCGTGCTACAACATCCGGAGAGAGACTCAGGTTCTTAATCTTTTCAAGGAACACGCTGTCAACATTCTCCCCGATGGTCTCAATAAGGGCGGGATTTCCGTTGAACTTTATGTCTTTTATATCTTTAATCTTGTTAACTTCAGCAATGATGCCTGTATCGTGGGGTGGAATTACCTGTGCTCCGTCCTCCCAATATGCCTTGTATCCGTTATACTCCTTTGGATTATGACTTGCTGTTACAACTACACCGCTCTGACAGCCTAAATGACGTATCGCGAATGAGATTTCAGGGGTAGGTCTCAGATTCTCAAAAAGATAAACCTTTATGCCGTTGGCGGAGAATATATTCGCCGTTGTCTCTGCGAACAGACGGCTGTTGTTACGGCAGTCGTGGCCTACAACTACCTTTATGTCAGCGCTTTTGCCGTAGTTTTTATGAAGATAGTTGGCAAGACCTTGTGTGGCGGCTCCTACCGTATAGATGTTCATACGGTTTGTTCCTACGCCCATAATGCCGCGCAGACCTCCTGTGCCAAACTCCAAATCCTTGTAGAAACTCTCAATAAGTTCTGTAGAATCAGAGGCGTTTAGCATCTCCGTAACCTTTGCCTTTGTCTCGGCATCATAATCACCATTCAGCCAAACCTGTGCTTTGGCTTTAACATCATTTAGTAAATCTATTTCCATATTATTAATTGTGTTATTAGTTTGTCGTACCCCGATGCCACAATTGTGTGGTGTTTTGTTTTGAGCACAAATATAATCATTTTTATGTTGATAAAGTCAACTCTGTTAATAACTTTTTCAGTTGGCGGTCAGTCTGCCAAGAGCGGCGTTGCTCCGGAGCATATCTATCAGTGTTTGAACAGACTTTTTTATATAGTTGCCCTTGAGAGTATGGATACACCCCTCCAAATCACGCTTTATTCCATCAATTGGTATTGCCATCAGGTCTGGATTATAGTGTATTGCAAGCGTTGACAGTATGGAGACCATATTTGAGTGTTGCAGAATTTGGAGTATTATGTTAGGTTCTGACAGTTCCATACAAACATTCAGGTGCGTGGTGTCAATGTTTACGAATTTGTCAAACGCCTTACGAGCCTGTACTCCGCTGTTTGGTAATACTATGCGTTGTTTCTCAAGGTCAGCCAATGTCAGAATCTCTTTTTTAGCCAAAGGATGACGCTTGTTCATAACCGCTACAAGTTCGCTTGTGAAGAGTCGTTCTGAATCAACGTCAGCATACATAACAGACGGCTTGTAGGCGAGCATAAAATCAATCTCCCTTTTCTGAAGCATACCATACAACACAACTGAATTAGTGTAGAATACATTGATTTTCACATTGGGGTAATTTTTTGTAAAATCAGTTATTGTGTGTGTCAGAAGGGTGCTGAAGGTATTTGTGACGCCTATGTTTACGGTCCCTGTAAGCATATTGTTAAGGTCCTCAATCCTTTTTTTGCAGTTTATTGAAGCGTCTATCACATTATGCGCATACGGTAACAACTCCTCTCCCGCCTCTGTCAATGTCACGGTATGAGGGGTGCGAATGAAAAGGTCGGAACCTATCTCATTCTCTAATTGTTTAATTTGCTGGGACAATGTGCCTTGTGTGATGAATAATTTTTTTGCCGCAGATGAAAAATTCAGTGTGTCAGCCACGGTTACAAAATAGTTTAATTGCCTTAGTTCCATAGTGTTGCTGTATTAACAAGTACAAAGATAATAGATATTATTGATATTATCAATTGTAACTATTGAAAAATACTGATAAAATCAATGCTAAAGATGATTTTTCCCCTATACCTTTGCTCATAGAAACAATAATCCGAATGGTGCGCACATCGGGGAATAGTTAGTTAACCATTAAATTTGATCGATTATGAAACAGAAGATTTACTATTGTGAACATTGTGGTAATGTTGCTGTCAAAACTGTTGACAGCGGAGTTGGTATGGTATGTTGTGATGATGAGATGAGGGAGTTGAAACCAAATGCGGGTGATGACCCCAAACACGTGCCTGTGGTTACCGAGACACCAGACGGGCACATCAGGGTGGAGATAGGCAGGGAGATTCACCCGTCCACTCCGGAGCATCACATTGAATTCATCTATTTGGAAACCGAACACGGCGGAAAAATAAGGTATCTGGACTCATCTTACATTCCAATTGTGGAGTTCTGCGGCTGTGCAGATAAACCCAAAGCCGTTTACACCTACTGTAACCTTCACGGGCTTTGGAAAACAGACCTCTCAAAAGAGACGTTCAAAGTGTTTAACTGCTTCTAGAAAAAAAGAGGGTGACTTAATTTTTAAATCACCCTCTTAAAACTTTGATTACCAATTGTCTGATTTGGGTATTCCATTCATTGGTTGTTGGTTGCGGAATGTTGAAATGTATGCATTAATATAAGCGTCAATACATTCGACGCTGCTAGCCTTTGCCTGTTTCATTTCAGAATATACTCTCAAACCCTCTTGTAATGCACCATTGTCATATCCTGTGGAGTTTGCCTCTTTTCTAACCTGATCATACTCTTTTACTCTGTCAATGTTGCCTTTTAAAAGATAGGTGGAGGCATCCCATTTAAATTTTATGCCAAGTTTTGCATCGTTTGATTGAAACCCCTCATATCCGAATACATTAGTTTTTACGGAGGAATTACCATTCTCGCCAGAGTTAGTATTGGAAACGTCACCGTCTGTTTTCTCCATAGTGCTCGTTTCAATTAATTGACCATTAAGTGTCTGAAAATAGGCTTCTATCGCCTCATCTCCATTCCTGGTAGCATCCTTAACCTCTTTATAGACATTCATCGCCTGTGCGTATGTTCTCTCATACATTCCAGACTTCTTTAGTCTCTTGGTACTTGCCGATGCTTCTTTGTACAAGGCATAATGTGCTTTGTCTCCATTGAGGTATTTGTTAAGGTCTTGCTTGAATTGTGTTTTTGTCGTTTCATCAATATCAACTAATGGCTCCTGATAGTTGTTTCCATAAGAATCATATTGCGATGGTTCGTATGTGTTGTCAGGTATCGGATTGTCTGTCCTATTATTTTGTTTGACGGTTACTTCAACATAATTTCCGTTCCTCAAATATGCAGATACATCTAATGTGGGAATAGTGTGCTCTGTGTTATTGGATATATAAACTATGGTGGAGTCGGAGATACTTGTGATTCTTATATCATCAATTCTTTCTTCCGTCTTGAGTAGAATAACATCTTGTGCCAGAGCAAACACTGGCACAAGCATTGTTATGATTGATAAAAATTGTTTCATTATTCATCTTCTTTTGTGAGACGGAACATAGCACTAATCTCTTTTTCATCAATTGCTGATAACACGTTGAATTTCTTGCTATTAGAATAATAGCCTGTTTTCTCGCATTTAATCTCAATTTGAACATTCCCGGCATTGTTGTATGTCAATCCTTTAATATCAAATACCTCGGTTGATTCATACGGAGTAGTGCTTAGGTATTTGTAGTTCTGGTTTTTAACTTCAGGGGTAGAAGAAATCACACGCCAATAGACGTCTGCACCCTGAGGTCTTGATTCAATTTGCCAATGTATAGTAGCATGTTCCAGGGCTGTGTTGCCCTCGCCACTGACTTGTTTGTTTGCCTCTTGTTTTGGAGAGCTTGCTCTGTGTAGGAAAAAAGCCACTCTGTCCCAATCAATATCTTCCAGTGCGTTTGCGTATGCTATATTCAAAACTTGGTTTGCTGTAGTGTATGAAGTAGCACTTGCGTATGTTGAATAGCGTCCTGCGACTTCTGTTTTAGGATATACTAGTGTGCGATTATGATCAAGAATAGAAATTTCCATAATTACAGTACCTTGCCAACCCACACCAGATAAGAAATCAATATGGAATTCTTTAATATCCATTTGTAACAGATAGTCTGTTGCAATGTCAGCATCTAAATTGAATCCCATTGTACGCATATATCTGCGAGTGCTTTCTGATGTGAAAGACCCTATACCTGGATTCATATAGAATGTTGGTAGTGATGTGGCGGATGCATCATACAGGTGAATTATGTTTTTGTTTGCACGTGTGTCCTGAACGTTTACACGGATACCATAATCCAGATTTACATATTTGTTTGCCATCGGGTTTTTTGCAAGAGTAAGATTCATTGTGTAAGAGGCTGGAGCACTTGTTGTGTGCTTCTGGGTAGAGCAAGATGTTACTCCTAAGATTGCCAATGTGGCAACTACATAAAAAATTGTCTTTTTCATAATAGATATAAATTAAGTTTTAATTACTTATCAGCCACTAGTTTAACTAATTTTGCCGTTGCTGTTGTTTTGAAAATTATGTCTTTCCCCACTTGTTCCACATTTGTGGATATTACGGGTTCAATAACGCCGTCTGCTCCCGCAACCTTGCAAGCGTTTATAAGCCTGTAAATAGCTAAATTTCTTGCGACATACCACGGACTTTCATATAAATTAGGGTTCCCATAATCATTGCTAAGGAATCCGAAGCGGGCAATGCCGTCACAAGTTATAACTATATCTCCTTTTTTGTTTTTAGTGTAGTTTAATGTGAATTCACCATTCTCTTCTTTTATTGTCGCATAAGAAGATGAACCACGATACATCACAACACCAGTAGCGGAGATTGTATTCAGAATTTTATAATCATCCCCGTGCTTAAGGTTCAGTTCCTGTAATGTCACTGAATTAACAGTGTTCATTGCAATTGGAATAATTAATTTGGACTTGCAAGATGACAGTAAGACTGTTACACCGATTAAAGCAATTGAGTAGTACAAAAATTTCCTCATAGATTTGTTTGCTCACTTATATCCCATCGAGCATCGGTTTTTGTGGTTAAGAAATAATAATTAGACATAAAAAAAGCGGGACCTCAAATGCTGCCTGCTCCGCATCTGAGGTCCTGAGAAAACCCAACTTCGTGAACATGCAACAGATAGAAGTCCACGCTGTATGTAAACTCTTGTATTTTTACAAGGAATATTACATACCCGTAGAACATCTATTGTTGCCTTGCTTGAGCGAAGTTTTGAAATTTCTCAGGTTTCAGATACGTCAGCAAAGCGTCAATAAACGCCTTAATATGTTTGGCAAATGTACAAAAAAATATTAACATCAATATCAGTTTAGGAAAATAAGATTGCTTTCTGCGTGTTTATATTATTTAGAGTGCTGATTATTAATATATGCAAGTTATATATTGCATATTTAATTTTTTATTTGTACCTTTGTTGATATATAACAAATATGATATGGAATTTGTAAGAGTAAAAGAAGGTTGTGAATAATTTTATGGAAAAGTCAAGAAGTATCAAATTTTTAGAGGCACATCAAGCTAAAGAAAAATCAAAGTTCGTTGAGAATGCCTGTAAACGACAGGATGAACAAGTTTGGTTGAATTGGTCTCAGTCAATAGCACTGTCCATAATGGATTATATGTTAGAGAATAATATCAGCAGGTCTGATTTAGCCAATATGTTGGGAATGTCTCATCAGTATGTTAGTGAGATACTCTCAGGCAAAGCAAATTTTTCACTCAAAAGCATAGCCAGCATATCACATAAACTACATTTGGATGGGCTAATAAACAATGATGCCTTACAGAATGTTCCTTTAATTGCATTTACCGATGAGGAAAGAAGATGGCTTCAGGATAGAATAAATGTGCTATCTGGAATTTGCCCTACACGGTGCGTGTGTGATGAACTTCTAGTGGCACGGGAAGCACCCGCTCAGTATAACAATCATAATGAACAAGAACAGTATTTAGAATTGAGCGTTTTGCAAAAACTTAAACTCCTTCTAATGTAGTCTGCAACCAAAATTCTGTATGTGAAGTACTAATCTTCTACGCAACGCACATAAAATATAAAAATCAAAACCACTTCTTCTTGATGAAGAGCCACGTTGTAACGGCTGTTAGTGCTATTGTGGCAATAACAGTTATAAGAAAAGTCCAATTGAATATGGTGGTGCCTACCTCAAGGTTCATTCCAAAGAAACTTGCTATCAATGTAGGCATCATTAAAACAATTGAGATGGTTGTGAGGCGTTTCATAACCATATTCAGGTTATTGGATATCACAGAAGCGTAGGCGTCCATCATTCCGGAGAGAATGTCGCTGTAGATGTTTGTCATCTCAAGAGCCTGCTTTGACTCAATCTCAACGTCCTCAACAAGTTCAGGGTCATACACCTCCTTTGAGGAACGCAGGTTTTTCAGACGATGGGTTAGGATATCATTTCCACGAAGTGAGGTTGTGAAATATACAAGACACTTTTCAAGTTTAAGAAGTGTCTGCAAATCTTCATTCTTAATGGAGTTCTCCAACTCTTTTTCAGCTATACGTGTGCGGTTGTTGACCTGCTTCAGGTATTTCAAGAACCAAATGCTTGATGAGAGCAACAGACGGAATACAAAGTTAATATTATCTGTACGCTGTATGTTCTTGCGTTTAGTGTATTGAATGAAGTCTGGTATCAAATCATTCTTGTGGAAACAGACAGAGACAAACACCTCATCTTTGAATATTATACCAAGCGGTACTGTTGTAAACGGTGCTGTTGTCTCATATTCTTCAGCCTTACAAGGAATACGCATAAGAATGAAGCACCAGCCGTCCTCAACCTCAATACGCGGACGTTCATCAACGTCTTCAATATCTTCATAGAATGCGTCTGGGACACCAAGTGTCTCTATGGCGTAATCTTTATCCTCTTGAGTAGGTTTTGTAATATTGACCCAGCAGTTGGGTTCCCATTTTGGCACGGCAACCAAACCTGTGCCGTTCACTAAAAATGTTCTCATTGGCGTGACCTCCAAAAGTTGTGGGTGGAGAGCCTCTGAGTGCCTCACACCCTGATTAAACAGTAAAGTAATCCGGATGATAATCGTCCATTATTAGTTATAAATTGGTTTACGAGTGCAAAAATAACACAAAAATTCATACAATAATCTTTTTGATGCAAAAAATTGACTTATATAAGGTGATTTTGTAAATTTGCGATTGTAATTAAAACCAATAGTTATGAAAAAAATCATTTATCTAATTCCAATGACGCTCATAGCGTTTATGTTTAGTGCCTGCACACAGTCTGCAACTGAAGAGTCATTTGAGGGTGACTCAATTCAGATAGTTACATCTGAGGATTTGGTTATTGAGAACATTATGAGCCGCCGTAGTATAAGGCAGTTTACAAGTGACACAATTCCATCAGCACAGATTGAGAAGATTTTGCGTGCCGGTTTCGCCGCACCTACAGCAATGAACCGTCAGCCTTGGACTATAGAGGTGGTTAATGATACAACACTGCTCAGACAAATGGCTACAGAACTACCCTACGGACGCCTTGAGACAGCCGCTGTGGCGTTTATAGTGCTTGGTGATATGGAGCGCACCCTTGAGGGTGACGGGCGTGACTTTTGGGTGGTTGACTGCTCCCTTATGGCTGAGAATATGATGCTTGCCGCAAATGCAATGGGCATAGGCAGTTGCTTTACAGGTGTTTGGCCTGGCAAAGAGAGGGCGGACATCATTCGTAAATACCTCAACATTCCGTCAAAATATGAAGTCTTGGGTATGATTCCTATGGGTTACCCGGCAGAAAACCCCGATGTCAAAGACAAGTGGCGTCCTGAGGCGGTGCATTACAATCAGTGGTAAAAAAATGAGAGCGAAAACGCTCTCATTTTTTATTTGGATTTTTTGGAAACCAACCCTTCTCAACCCGTTTCTTTTGCTCAAATAATTCCAATATGCTCCATAGACATGTGCAACCCAATACGCCTAACGCGGGGCTCAGAATCACATTTGATACTATGAGGCTTGCAGTTATGAACAGCACTCCGGCAATAGCGAATACCCACCAACACTTTGTTCCAAAATAATACTCACTTTTAATTACTATAGGGTGGAACGCCCCTATAATAAGGAATGTTATAATTGCGATTATTAATCCGGTGTAGTTCATAAATCATATTTGTTTCACAGAATACAAAGTTAGTGAAAAATACTACAAATTAAGGAATAATCGTTATATTTGTTGTGTGAATACTATATGACGATGTACATACCCCCATTCACCATATCACCTACAGCAATCAAGTTGGTTGCGGAGATTTCTGCACAGATGGAACGCCTTGCTATAAGATTGGAGCAAAGCGATGGATTGCGTCTGCGTAAAGCGAATCGCATAAAGACCATCCACTCATCCCTTGCCATAGAAGGTAACGAAATGAGTGAGAGACAAGTGGCGGATATTGTTGAAGGGAAGACTGTAGTTGCCCCATTGCGTCAGATACGGGAGGTAAAGAATGCTATTGCTACATACGATATGTACAATTCGCTCAATCCGTTCAGCGTAAAAGATTTGCTACGTGCTCACGGTACTATGATGATGGCACTCACGGACGATGCAGGTAAGTTCCGCAGAGGTGGTGTTGGCGTGTTTTCTGAGACAGGCCTTATTCATATGGCACCACCAGCAGAACGTGTGCCGCAACTCATTGATGATTTGTTTGAATGGCTCGCTAAGGCTGACGACCATCTGCTCATTCGGTCATGTGTATTCCATTATGAATTTGAGTTCATACACCCATTCTCAGACGGCAATGGCCGTACTGGCCGACTCTGGCAGTCACTCATCTTGGGCAGACTGAATCCGCTGTTCGCTCATCTTCCCGTAGAGAATATGATATATTCCAATCAGGAAGCATACTATGATGCAATAGCAGTCAGTTCAGCAAAGGGTGACTCAGGACCATTCATAGACTTTATGCTTGGAGAGATACTCCAAACCCTAAGGTCACATCAAGGTTCAGAACAACCCGATTGCAATACTAACGAATCAGAACTTGATAAGCAGTTCGGCATAATATTCGGCAAAGAGTTCGGTGTAAAGTTCGGTGTAAAGTTCGGTGATAGCGAAAAATATCTTCTTTTATTACTCAACTCTAACCCAAGTCTGACCGCTCAAGACTTAGCCGACAACATTGGCATCACTAAGCGGGCTGTAGAGAAACAAATCAAAAAACTTCGTGAACTCAATGTCCTCACCCGACAAGGTAGTGCTAAAAACGGATTGTGGGTGATAAATAGGTAATTATTTTGTCCTTTATCCTTATGTGAAAAGTTGGTCACAGGTAACAACCTTTTGAACCTTACCACTGTGTTTGCCCTGTGCAAGGCCAAAGGTGGTTATGAGTGTAAGATGCACTTGTTGTTTTGGGGACAGGGTCTCCTTGAGTGTTTCTATGCGATGTAACAATTTCAATTCCTCTTCTTTGTCAATAGAGTAGAGACCGCTGTGGAATTTCATCTCACAAAGATTCACTATATTGTCGTTTCGGTTGATTAAAAGGTCAACCTGAACGCCTGATTTTGTCTCAGTACCTGCTATGTTCCATGATGATATAGATGATCTCACGCCACCTATTTCAAGTGCTTTCTTTATTTGTGTAGCGTGTTGCCAACAAACCTGTTCAAAGGCAACGCCTTTCCACGCTTTCATAATGTCTGATGTGAAGTTATCATTGAAATACGCGGCATTATCATGGTTTGGCTCCACATGTTTTAGCCAAAACAAACAAAAATTATCAATAAGTTTGTAGTATTTACCAGTACCTTTGCCGTAAGGACTGTAACGCAGGACAAAGTCACTCTCTACCAATGCTGTCAGAGTGTCACTTAGTCCACCACCAAGAGGCAAACCTGTTGCATTGGCAATCTCTTCGCGTGTATAACCATAATTGCGGTTGGACAGGAAGCGAATAATCTTCTTGCAATCTTCGGCATTGGTAAAAATTGCTTTGAAAAGACGGTTGAATTCATCCTTTAGACGTGGTCTGTTACCAAAGAGAATCATATCACAGTTTCTCTCTAAACTATACCCTTTACTGAAATAACTCAAATAGTATGGGATGCCTCCGAACACCATATAAGACTGAACTATATCGTAGCGAGACAATTCTATGTTCTCACTGTTGAAGTATTCTTCACACTCTTTCAAAGTGAAAGGATAAATTTTAATCTCATCTGTAAGACGACCGTACAATCCGCCTTTGTTTCTTGACAGGTATTTTAGCATCCATGTAGTAGTACTACCGCATACAATGAGCATAACGTTGTCATGATTGTTACACCAGCCGTTCCAGAAATTTTCAAATGCAGATAGAAATTTACTTCGTGGCGTGTCCATCCAAGGCAATTCATCGATGAATATTACCATACGTTCTCCGTTATCAAGTTTCTTTAGCAGCTGTTCCAACTGGAAAAAAGCCTCCATCCAGGTCTTTGGTTGTTTATATCCTTCAAGTCCATGGTTCAGCATTGAATAATAAAAACTCTCCAACTGAGTTCTCAATCTGTTTTTATCGTCTTCCTGATCTACGGGAGATACGCCTGTATGTTGAAATGTGAATCTGCCTTTTAGGGCTTGCTTGATTAGAAATGTCTTGCCGACACGTCTTCTTCCATATACCGCTACAAATTCTGGACGATTGCTCGTGTAGAGCCTTTCAAGTTCCTCTATCTCTTGTTTTCTTCCAATAATAGTACTCATAATGTTTTTTTATTTTGCCGTAAAGTTAGAAAAAATATAGCAATCGGCAAAATAAAGTATACCATATTCTGCCGATTGGTGTTATTTTTTACATTGTAGGCAAATTAAATATTCAAGATACTCATAAAATGTTTGACAAAAAAGCCTGTGCAACAATCTGCACAGGCTTTTTGCTTGTATGTGTATAAAGTTTTACACCAAACTCTTTACAAGTTTCTCCCTGCTGCCTGGAAGCAAGTCCATAGGGGCTATTTCAGGAAGTGTGTAGGCACCTGAGCGCTGTTTTACAACCGCTCTGGCACAAGAGATTAGAATTTGTGCTGTTAGGGCAGGGTTGTTGATGCTCATTGAGAAACTGAAGTTTTGGTTCTGTGTCTTGCCTGATACGCCTTTACGTTCAAGCAATACGCCGTGTCCCATATCCTTTACCGCGTCAACAGAGTCAACCGCTATGACGTGAGTCTCATCGTGGGCAAAGTAGTCATCAGACTTGATTGCAGCCGCCACATCATCAAGTTTGGCGCCATCTTCAAGTTCAACATAGACCATACGGCGGTGAATGCCTGTGCCCGTGGGGATTGTCATTGAAAGGGCGTTCTTGACACCTTGCTTTGAACGTGCCACTACAGAGTGCCCCATACTCATACCAGGACCAAAATTGGTGTATGTTATGCCTTTGGGAGCCATTGCTTGTAGCAGGGTACGAATAACTGAGTCAGACCCTGGGTCCCAGCCTGCTGAGATAATTGCAGCCGCTCCGCCTGCCTTTGCGGCAGCGTCAAGACGCATAAGAGTCTCCCAAACCTGTGTGTGAATATCAAAACTGTCAACAGTTGAGATACCACGTTTGAGCAGCGGCTCCGCAATGTCAGGGCAACTGCGTGATGGTCCGCAGATTACAGCAACATCAACCTTGCCAAGGTCATCTATATTAGAAACAACCTTAATGCCTTCCAATTCCTTCTCAGAGGAACTTACACTTGAGGCACGGCGTACAACACCTGCAAGTTCAATGTCCTCAGCCGCTTGTGCCGCCTCAACAGCAAACTTACCGATGTTCCCGTAACCAACTATTGCAATTCTAATTCTATTCATAGAAAATTTTTTAACTGTCAACTGTCCACTGTCAACTATTCTTTAGGTAAGCGTCCATTTCAGCCGCAGCCTTACGACCGTCACCCATAGCTAAAATAACGGTAGCACCACCACGTACAATATCACCACCTGCAAATATCATTGGAATTGTACTCTGCATATTGTCACCAACAACAATAGTACCTTTCTGAGATACCTCAAGACCGTCAATTGAACGAGGTATAAGTGGGTTAGGAGAGACGCCTATACTTACAATAACTGTGTCAACGTCAACAAGTTCTGTGGCACCAGGTATTGCAACAGGACGGCGGCGACCCTTCTCATCAGGCTCACCAAGTTCCATCTTCTGGAGCAACATTTGTTTCACACGACCCTTCTCATCTCCTATGTACTTGATAGGATTGTGAAGTGTGCGGAATTCAACGCCCTCTTCTTTAGCGTGCTTAACCTCCTCTTTACGTGCCGGCATCTCATCTTCACTTCTACGATATACAATCATAGCAAGGTCAGCGCCAAGACGTTTTGCTGTACGCACTGAATCCATAGAGGTGTTACCACCGCCAATTACAGCCACACGTTTGCCCTTAAGCACAGGAGTGTCAAACTCATCTTTAGCGGCACCCATTAGGTTTACACGAGTAAGATACTCATTTGATGACATTACGCCTATGAGGTTCTCACCTTCAATGTTCATAAAGTTAGGAAGTCCGGCACCGGATGCCACAAACATTCCCTTAAAGCCTTGAGCCTTTATGTCCTCAAAACTCAATGTCTTTCCCACGATGGTGTCCTTCATAAATTTAACGCCCATCTTCTCAAGGTTGTTAATCTCTACATCAACAATTGAGTTTGGCAGACGGAATTCAGGAATACCGTATTTAAGCACACCGCCAATCTCGTGCAGCGCCTCAAACACAGTAACATCGTAGCCTTTCTTAGCCATATCACCAGCAAATGACAGACCAGCGGGGCCTGAGCCTACAACCGCCACCTTAATGCCATTCTTAGGGGCAAGTTCAGGTAGTGATAAGTTTCCGCTCTCACGCTCATAGTCAGCGGCAAAACGCTCAAGATAACCTATGGCTACAGCCGGTTTCTTCATCTTAAGGTGAATACATTGGCTCTCACACTGTTTCTCCTGCGGGCAGACACGTCCGCAGACAGCAGGTAGCGCTGATGTCATTTTAAGAACTTTTGCGGCGTTAAGGAACTCCCCACGCTCAATATTCTTAATAAATGAAGGTATGTTGATGCCTACAGGGCAACCTGTCATACAGCCTGGATTAGGGCAGTCAAGACAACGCTTGGCTTCAAGAAGAGCCTGCTCTTTTGTAAGACCTTGGTTAACCTCCTCAGAGTTATGGCTGCGGTATTCACCGTCAAGCTCATTCATCTTTACACGGGCAATCTCTGTACGCTCCTTGTTAGACATTGAGTGACGCAAATCGTCACGCCACTGAGCATTTCTATCTGTAAGTTCCATAATATTAACCGTTTATAGATTCCTTATACTTGGCAAATGCTGCCTGTTCCTGTTCTCTGTATGCACCCATACGTGACATCATTCCGTCAAAATCAACCTGATGGGCGTCAAACTCTGGTCCGTCAACGCAGACGAATTTTGTCTCTCCTCCTACTGATACACGGCAGGCGCCGCACATACCTGTTCCGTCAACCATAATTGTGTTAAGTGACGCAACTGTAGGAACCTCATACTTCTTTGTCAGAAGTGAGACAAATTTCATCATAATAGCCGGACCTATTGTAACACACAAATCAACTTTCTCTCTGTTGATTATGTTCTCAACGCCGTTGGTGACAAGACCTTTTGTGCCGTATGAGCCGTCATCTGTCATAATTACAACCTCATCTGACACGGCACGAACCTGTTCCTCAAGGATTATCAGATCTTTTGTACGTGCGGCAAGAACTGAGATTACTTTGTTGCCAGCCTTTTTCATAGCCTCTGCAATAGGTAGCATAGGGGCGGTGCCTACACCACCGCAAGCACATACAACAGTACCAAATTTCTCTATATGGGTTGCTTTGCCAAGGGGGCCGACTACATCAGCAATGTAGTCGCCCGCTTTAAGTGCGCAAAGTTTGCTTGAAGAGACACCAATTCTTTGTACTACAAGTGTGATAGTGCCTTTTTCAAGGTCGCTTCCCGCAATTGTAAGAGGAATGCGCTCTCCGTTCTCATCAATACGTATTATCACAAAGTGACCAGCCTTGCGCGCCTTGGCTATAAGTGGTGCCTCAACGTCAATTCTGAATACGTTCTCAGAGAACTGCTCTTTGTTTACAATCTTAAACATATACTTGATTGTTTAATCGTGGAATCGGTTAATCGGTTAATCGTTGGAGAATCTTTCGATTCACCGATTCACCGAATAACCATTAGATTATTCCCTGTGCCATCATAGCCTTTGCAACCTTCATGAAGCCTGCAATGTTAGCACCTTTAACATAGTTAATGTAACCATCAGGTTCTGTACCGTACTTAACGCAATTCTCGTGGATGTTAGCCATAATGCCCTTAAGTTTGGAGTCAACCTCCTCAGCACTCCAACTCAGACGCTCAGAGTTCTGACTCATCTCAAGACCTGATGTAGCAACACCACCGGCGTGAGAAGCCTTACCTGGAGAGTAAAGCAGTTTAGCCTGTTGGAATGTAGCAATAGCCTCAGGAGTAGAAGGCATATTAGCACCCTCTGCAACTGCTATTACACCGTTAGCAACAATCTTCTTTGCGTCCTCACCGTTAATCTCATTCTGAGTTGCAGATGGCATTACAATGTCAGCCTTCTCACCCCAAGGACGCATACCTTCGTGGTAGATTGCTGTAGGATACTTCTCAGCATACTCACGGATACGACCACGTTGAACTTGTTTCAAATCCTTAACATACTCAAGTTTCTCTTGTGTGATACCATCGGGGTCATAGATATAACCGTTAGAGTCAGAAAGTGTCATTGGTATGGCACCAAGTTGAATCAGTTTCTGACAAGTATATGTGGCTACGTTACCTGAACCAGAAACAAGAACTTTCTTGCCCTTGATGTCAATGTTACGTGTCTTAAGCATTGAGCAAAGGAAATATACGTTACCGTAACCTGTAGCCTCAGGACGGATAAGAGAACCACCGAACTCAAGTCCCTTACCTGTGAATGTTCCTGTGAACTCACCGCTAAGTTTGCGGTACATACCAAACATATAACCAACCTCACGGCCGCCTACACCTATATCACCGGCAGGTATATCTGTGTCAGGACCAATGTGTTTCCAAAGCTCAAGCATATAAGCCTGGCAGAAACGCATAACCTCATTGCTTGACTTGCCACGTGGAGAGAAGTCTGAACCACCCTTAGCACCACCCATAGGAAGTGTTGTAAGAGCATTCTTGAATGTCTGCTCAAAAGCAAGGAACTTCAAGATTGAAGGGTTAACTGATGAGTGGAAACGGATACCGCCCTTGTAAGGACCGATAGCCATATTGTGTTGAACACGATATGCCATATTTGTTTGTACATTGCCTTTGTCATCTACCCAAGATACACGGAATGTAAAAATTCTGTCTGGAATACAAAGTCTCTCAATAAGATTGGCTTTCTCAAACTCCGGGTGTTGGTTGTAAACGTCCTCAATAGACTCCAATACCTCTTGTACTGCCTGAAGATACTCCGGCTCATTAGGGAATCTCTTCTTTAGGCTCTCTACTACATTTTTAGCGTTCATAATAAAAAAGTTTTAAAAAGTTATATAAATTATTTATTCTCTTTTATTTATACCCCGATGCCCACAATGGTGCATTCTATTAGGAGTTGCAAAGATACTCAAAACCTAAGAGTAGGGGAGCAGACCACCGCAAAAATAGAACAAAAATTATTAACAACTTATAGGTTGTTACAAAATTATTGCAATAACTTATAAATTGTTAATAAATCAAAGTTGTTCAGTATAGATTGTAAGTCTGTTGTTTGATAAGAACCCCTGCCACTACGAGTGCGGTGGCAGAGGAAGGCGTCAGTTCACGCTTATTATGCTGTCAACAACAAATTCGCTGACCCCACGCCAAACTATTGGATTGAGGTACTCTTTGTAGTGCAACTCAACATTCTTACCTGAACAGCGCATAAGAGAGTCTGCAATATTCTGTTTCTCAACGCTGAACTTGAACTCATAACTTTGAATTGTGCCTGCGGCGCCTTTCTTGAATCCTGACTGGATAAGTTTGCCCTCGTAAGTTTTGAAAACATACCCTTTGTAAGTGCAGTAGTTTAACTCTCCTGCCTTTACGCCTTCACCAAACACAAAGTAGTAACTGATATAGAACCATAGACCACCGCCAATTAGAATGATGGCTAAAATAATTGACCAGACTTTTGCTTTTGTACTCATAATGAATTAATTGAAAATTGAAAATTGAAAGTTGAAAGTGATATAATTGTCTACTGTCAATTGTTCATTGTCAACTTATTAAGTTTATCTTTCAGTGATTGCAGTTTGCTCTCCGCGTCACTTCTCTTCTGACGCTCACGCTCAACTATCTCTGCTTTTGCGTTGGCTATGAAACGCTCATTTGAGAGTTTCGCCATAACACCTTTCAGGAATCCCTCAAAACGCTCAATCTCAGCAAGTGTCTTCTTTTTCTCAGCCTCTATGTCAATGCTCTCAAGCAGAGGAATCTCATACTCTGTTGTGCGTACAAGGAATGAGGCGGCTGTAGGGTCTTTAACCTTTGCCTTGATTATCTCTGAAAGGTTGCACATCTTCTCCACAATGCTGTTGTATGTGGCATCGTGGTCTTCAGAGATAATGTTAAGTTTAATGGCAACCTTCTGCGCTATGTTCTTTTGCAATCTTACAGTACGGATTGAGGCGATAAGTTCCTTGATTTTCTCAAACTTGTCAAGAACAGCCTCCTCAAAGTCACCAGCCTTAGGCCAAGGAGCCACCATAATGCTCTCGCCAGCCTTACGTTCTGAGATGCTTTGCCATACCTCCTCACTTATGAACGGCATAAACGGGTGTAGCAGCAGGCATAGTTTCTCAAAGAACCCGAGTGTGGCGTCGTATGTCGCCTTGTCAATTGAGTCTCCGTATGCAGGTTTTATCATTTCAAGATACCACGATGAGAATTCGTCCCAGAAGAGCAGATAAACTAATTTAAGAGCCTCTGAAAGGCGGTATTTTGAGAATTGGTCATTTATTGCAAGAATGGTGGCGCTAAGTTTTGCGTTAAACCATTTTACAGCAATTGCCGATGACAGCGGTTGAGGCTTCTCCTCAACCTTCCAGCCCTTTACAAGGCGAAGGGCGTTCCAAATCTTGTTGTTGAAGTTGCGTCCTTGCTCACATAGAGCCTCGTCAAAGTGAATGTCATTACCGGCAGGGGCTGAAAGCATCATTCCCATACGAACTCCGTCAGCACCATAATCTTTAATTAGTTTCAGCGGGTCAGGGGAATTGCCTAATGATTTTGACATTTTTCTGCCTAACTTGTCACGCACGATACCTGTAAAATATACATTGCGGAAAGGCATGTCGCCCATATACTCATAACCAGCCATAATCATTCGGGCAACCCAGAAGAAGATAATGTCCGGTCCTGTAACAAGGTCACAGGTAGGGTAGTAGTATTTAATCTCATCATTACCCGGATTATTGATGCCGTCAAAGAGTGATACAGGCCATAACCACGATGAGAACCAGGTGTCAAGGCAGTCGTCCTCCTGACGCAAATCCTCAATCTTAAGGTTCTTGTTCCCGCTTTTCTCAACAGCCTTTGCAAGAGCCTCCTCTTTGGTCTCCGCAACCACAAAACCGCCTTCGGGCAGGTAGTATGCCGGAATACGGTGTCCCCACCAAAGTTGGCGGCTTATGCACCAGTCCTTTATATTCTCCATCCAATACTTGTATGTACTCTTGTATTTGGGTGGATAGAATTTAAGGGCGTCGGTCATAACTGCATCAAGAGCGGGTTTTGCAAGGTGCTCCATCTTGAGGAACCACTGCATTGAGAGTTTTGGCTCTATGGCAACCTTTGTACGCTCTGATTTGCCAACCTTGTTTGTGTATGCCTCCACCTTCTCCATAAGCCCTGCGTTCTGCAGATCAATCTCAATCTGCCTACGAACATCAAAACGGTCCATACCCACATATAATCCGGCAGCCTCACTTATGGTACCGTCATCATTGAAAATATCAATTGTAGGCAGGTTGTACTTCTCTCCAAGCATATAGTCATTGACATCGTGGGCTGGAGTAACCTTCAGACAGCCTGTACCAAACTCAATGTCAACATATTCATCTTCAATTACAGGAATTTCACGCCCTACAAGTGGCACAATAACCTTTTTGCCCCTCAGGTGTTGGTTCTTGGGGTCTTTAGGGTTTATACACATAGCGGTGTCGCCCATAATTGTCTCAGGGCGGGTGGTGGCTACTATTGCATAGCCGTCTTCACCTACAATCTTATATTTAAGGTAGTAGAGTTTGCTCTGCTCCTCCTCATATATAACCTCCTCATCAGAGAGTGCGGTCTTTGCCTTAGGGTCCCAATTGACCATACGCACGCCTCTGTAAATCAGCCCTTTATTGTATAAGTCACAGAATACTTTTATTACGCTCTTGCTGCGTGTCTCATCCATAGTAAAGGCTGTCCTGTCCCAATCGCACGATGCACCAAGTTTGCGTAGTTGTTGCAAAATAATGCCACCGTGTTCCTCTTTCCACTCCCAGGCGTGTTTCAAAAACTCATCACGTGTAAGGTCTGTTTTCTTAATGCCCTTTTCTGCAAGACGTGCCACAACCTTAGCCTCAGTAGCAATTGAGGCGTGGTCTGTGCCAGGTACCCAGCAGGCGTTCTTGCCCATCATACGGGCGCGGCGGATAAGAATATCCTGAATAGTATTGTTAAGCATATGCCCCATATGAAGCACACCGGTAACATTTGGCGGAGGAATCACAATAGTGTAAGGCTCTCTGCCGTCAGGCTTAGAACTAAAAAGTTTGTTATCCAACCAATACTGATACCACTTAGCCTCAATCTCATTAGGGCTGTACTTAGATGCAAGTTCCATATCCTCAAAATTTATAAGTTGCAAAGTTACAAAAAGCGAGAGAAGATGCAAAAAAAAACGAAGTTTTTATGAAGGTAAAGAGTCAAGTATCAAGTGCGAAAATATTAAAAATGTTTGTAAAATTCTTTCATCGGGGTTGAGAACTTTAATTTTTCTCTCGGTCTCCTGTTTATTTTATATTGAACTTCCTTTATATAATCATCGCTAAACGTG
>JAZLIE010000038.1:0-6163 GCA_045617165.1 Candidatus Enterocola sp.
TAAGTCTGTAGAAGAGGCACTTAAGCAGATTGATGACAAGCACTACGCAGACCCCTATCTTGCAGACCCACGCCGCAAACTAAAGGTTGGCATAAACTTCACCACGGAATCCCGCACCATAGAGAGCTGGAAGGCTGTGGAAGTCAAGTGACACGCCGTTATAATATTTATTAACTCAATATTTTTAATTATGAAAATGAAAAGTTTGAATTTAATAGTAGCCGCAGTATCATTAGTAGCAGGTATTGCTTTGACATCGTGTGAGAATAATGGTCCTTCTCCAACTCCATCGGGTGAAAAATGTAAGGCATCTGATTATAAGCAAGTTATAATTGATGGTAAAACGTGGATGGCGGAGAACTACCGCTGTTCAAAATATGCATCAAACAGTGAGGCGTATAAGAGTGGTATCCACACTGTTACATCTACAGTGCCAAGTGATATGTATAACGCATACTTTGTTGATGCAACCAATATGGATAATTGGGATAGTAAGCAGAATGCAAGTTATTTGACAAAAGAACAAATAGGCAAATTTGGTTATCTATATAACTGGGCTGCCGCAGTAGGGGTTGCAAACGGGGAAACAACGGAGGTGTTCTTAGGTGACCGTCAGGGTATATGTCCCAATGGCTGGCACATTCCCTCAACAACTGAGTTTCACTCACTAGAAAAATTCATAGAAAATCAGGATGATTCCAGTGTCCCACTTGTCGGGAAGTATTTGAAATCAACTACAGGTTGGAAAAATTCTAACGGTAATGACTTCTATGATTTTAATGCATTGCCTTCGGGACGTGCACTTAACGGTGTCGCTGAATATATTGCAACTGATGCTTGGTTCTGGACATCAACATATTTAAGTGTGGGCTCACAGAGCGCTAAATTTTATACACTTGGTTCCTCTAATCTTTTCCAAGTTGGTGACTTGACAAAAATGTACGCATTTAGTGTGCGTTGTGTAAAGGACTAAGGCGACTAACTTTCAAATTTACAACTTCGTTGTGAATTTTGTCGTGACTTGGCATAGAAAATAAATTTTCTCTGCTCTCGCTACTCCAAAATTTCAATTATTATTACTACTTTTGCACTGAAATTAAAAATATCATTGAATGATTACAGCGGAACAACTTAAAGCTCTTCAAGAACGTACCGACGCTCTAAGGAGGTATCTTTGACATAGAGGGGAAGTTAGTGCAGATTGAGGAGGAGGAACTGCGTACGCAGGCTCCTGATTTTTGGGATAATATAGATGAGGCTCACGCCCAGATGAAAAAGGTGAAAGACCTTAAGAAGTGGGTGGACGGCTATAATAGTGTAAAGGCATCAGTTGAGGAACTCGCTCTCTCTATGGATTTCTTCAAGGAGGGTGTGTCAACTGAGGCAGAGGTGGACGCGGCATACACTACAGCGTCAAAATTAACTGAAGATTTGGAAATGAAGAATATGTTGTCTTCTGAGGAGGATAATATGGGCTGTTCTTTGAAAATTGTCTCAGGTGCGGGTGGCACAGAGAGCCAGGATTGGGCTTCAATGCTGCTCAGAATGTACCAACGCTATTGTGAGCGTGTGGGTTACAAGGTTACTATGAGTAACTATCAGGAGGGTGATGAGGCTGGCATTAAGACAGCATCTCTTACAATTGAGGGTGATTTTGCATACGGATACCTTAAGAGTGAGAACGGCGTGCACCGTTTGGTGCGTGTCTCTCCGTATAATGCACAGGGCAAGCGTATGACTTCATTCGCCTCAGTCTTTGTGATTCCTCTTATTGATGACAGTATTGAGGTTAAGATTGACCCTGCCCTTATGTCGTGGGATACATTCCGCAGTGGTGGGGCAGGTGGTCAGAATGTAAATAAGGTGGAGTCAGGCGTGCGTCTGCGTTATCAATTCAAAGACCCGTATACAGGTGAGGAGGAGGAGATTCTTATTGAGAATACAGAGACCCGTGACCAGCCTAAGAACCGTGAGAACGCATTGCGTCTGCTCAAGAGCCAACTTTATGAGCGTGAGTTGCAGCACCGTAATGCAGAGAAGGCTAAAATAGAGGCGGACAAAAAGAAGATAGAGTGGGGTTCTCAGATACGGTCATACGTATTTGATGACCGCCGTGTGAAAGACCATCGCACCAACTACCAAACCTCTGATGTCCAAGGAGTAATGGATGGAGATATAGGAGAGTTTATTAAGGCGTATTTGATGGAATTTTAATGGTGAATTGTGGAATCGGTGAATCGGTGAATCGACAGATTCATTAACGATTAACCGGTTAAACGATTAACCGATTAACCAATATTTTATGGAAAATTTAAACGACCAAGAGCAATTCAGACGTGAGAGTCTGGGTAAATTAAGGGAGATGGGTATTAACCCATATCCAGCGGCGGAGTATGTGGTGAATGCCTATTCTGATGAGGTGAAGGCTAATTTCAAAGATGATGGAGAGCCACGTCAGGTGTCAATGGCGGGCAGACTTATGAGCCGCCGTATTATGGGTAAGGCGTCGTTCGCTGATTTGAAGGATTCAAAGGGACGCATTCAACTCTACATTTCACGTGACGAGATTTGCCCGGGGGATGACAAGGAACTATATAACACTGTGTTCAAGAAACTTATGGACATAGGTGATTTCATAGGCATAAAGGGTTATGTGTTCCGCACGCAGACGGGCGAGGTCTCCGTTCACGTCTCTGAACTTACCTTGCTTAGCAAGGCTTTAAAGCCGCTGCCTATTGTCAAGGAGAAGGACGGTGTAAAGTATGATGATTTCTCTGACCCTGAGCAGCGTTACCGCCAGCGCTACGTTGACCTCGTGGTTAATGAGGGGGTGAGGGATATTTTTGTAAAGCGTAACAAGGTTTACAAGTCAATGCGTGAGTTCTTTGACTCAAAGGGTTATATGGAGGTTGAGACTCCTATTCTGCAATCTATTCCGGGCGGTGCCTCCGCAAGACCTTTCATTACGCATCATAACGCGCTTGATATACCGCTATATCTGCGAATTGCCGATGAACTCTATTTGAAGCGCCTTATAGTGGGTGGCTTTGAGGGGGTTTATGAGTTCTCAAAGAATTTCAGAAATGAGGGTATGGACCGCACTCACAATCCGGAGTTCACTTGTATGGAGATTTATATCTCTTACAAGGACTACAACTGGATGATGGACTTTACAGAGGCTATGCTTGAGAAGATTTGCCTTGATGTAAATGGAACAACTGAGGTTAAGGTGGGTGACAATGTGGTCTCATTCAAGCGTCCGTTCAAGCGTATCACTATGATAGATTCCATCAAGGAGTTTACAGGAATTGATATTACGGGTATGGATGAAGATGCCCTGCGCGGGGTTTGCAAGCAGTTGCACATTGAGGTTGATGACTCTTTTGGCAAGGGCAAACTGATAGATGAGATTTTTGGCGAGAAATGTGAGGGTAACTACATACAGCCTACATTCATAACGGATTATCCTATTGAGATGTCGCCTCTATGCAAGCGTCATCGTGGTAACCCTGACCTTACTGAGCGTTTTGAGCTTATGGTTAACGGTAAGGAACTATGTAACGCTTATTCAGAACTGAATGACCCTATTGACCAGTATGAGCGTTTCCAAGAGCAACTCCGTCTGAGTCAGAAGGGCGATGATGAGGCTATGTTCATAGACATGGATTTTGTGCGTGCCCTTGAGTATGGTATGCCGCCTACATCTGGTATGGGCATAGGCATTGACCGCTTGGTTATGCTTATGACAGGTCAGACCACCATTCAGGAAGTTTTGTTGTTCCCGCAGATGAAGCCGCAAGCGTCCAAGTAACATAGTACAATTAACTCACAACTCTCACCACCATTTCTCTGACACAGGGGCTATGGTGGTGATTTTTTTGTGGTTTCCAAGTACCATCGTACATCTTTTTTCAAAAAAATCTGCAATTTTTTTGGTTTTTGCTTTCGTTTGTGTAACTTTGTCACGTAGTTCACGCTGATTTCTCCTTGTGGAGATGACGGGGTGGGCTCTGAGGGTTGTAGGTCAGAGACCTACAAAAATGACATATTAAAGGCGTTTAAAGCGCTTTGTTCTTGGCTAGTCTCAAATCTGGTAAATTTAGAATTATTCCAAGGCAATGCGACATTAAATGTCCTGCGGATATGTATATAGTATGTGCTATTAACTACGATACGCATAAATACATATCAGCGTGGACTCGGTGTTGCTTGTTCGGAATAATGGGCAATACCAGAGCCTAGACTAGCGGAACAGCAACAATGCAGTCCCGCTTTTTTTATGTCTGTTTCTGAACAAAACAATGGATATCTGTTGCCCATTCCGCTACAAAATTGTAGTCTTTAAGCAACTTTTAACATTATTTAACATTAAGAACATTCCCTTTTCATTACCTAACGGTCAGCACTTACACCGTTAACCGTATAAAACTAAAAACAAAAAAAACAAAACATTAACTATAAAATTTTAATACCTATGAAAACAAAAAATTTATTAAAAAGTTTAAAAAGCAGGTTAGGCGGGATGCTATGCTTAATGATGTTATTAACATACGCACAAGGTGCGTGGGCACATACTATATCTGGTGATTTTAATGACTGGATTGAAACAGATAACATATCTGAAGGAGGCAACTATGAAATATCTTTGGCAGCCAACACAACGTATGAATTTAGATTTTGTTCTTATGGCCAACATTATGGCTATAATGGTGAAATAACGTCAACTCTTTCAGAATGTGTGCAATTTATGTATGGTGATAATAAAGGCAAATTAATCACTGGTCCTGCCGGTACATATATTTTTACTCATTGCGATGGTCAACGTATAAAAGTTACATACCCAGAAGAACCATCAGAGGATGAATTCAAAATAAACTTATATGTTGGAGATTGGCATTTGCTTCCAGCAACTTTAAATAGTGAGGGTACTGCTTATGAGTGTACATATACTGCAAGTAATTGTAACGATGGCAAAATCCAGTATTATAAAAATGGTAAATATTATGGTCAGTCAGGCAAGATGACAAGGGATAATTGTACTGACTGGAATTTCCCGACTGAAGATGCTCAAACGAGTATTGACCTTGATATTTCAGGAGAGTATAAATTTAGCATTAGCAAATCAAATGAGCATGTTTCAGTGACCTATCCAGATCCTTCTTTGAGTCTTGTAGGTGGATTTAACGAGTGGGATTTTTCTTCTGGATTGATGACTAAAAATAACAGAACTTATACAAAGGAAGTATTGCTAGATAGGGATAATACTTATGAATTTTTGATAGGCATTTCTGGATGGGGAATTAAGTATGGAAAAAATGGTGAGGATGCAGGTAAGACCATCACTAGAACTTCTAATTCTATGGTATTGGCAAGTAAAGAGGGAAATGCTAAAATTCAAGCGGATGAGACCGGTACATATACGTTTACATTTAATATAGACAGCAAGAATTTAGAGGTGTCATATCCTGCTTCTTGCACCCCACCAACAATCACCTCTCACCCAAGCACAGATCCTAAAACCTATACACAGGGAGAGACTGCAACGGCATTGAGTGTTACGGCAAGCGGAACCGCACCACTGTCTTATCAGTGGCAGAAGAGTACTGATGGTTCAAACTATTCTGATATATCTGGGGCTACAAGCAGTTCTTATACACCTGAGACAACTGTCGCTGGCACTACATATTACAAGTGTAAGGTTACTGGTCAGTGCGGAGAACCTGCAACAAGTAACGCATCTGGTGCCATTAAGGTAACTGCAGGCTCTGACATCACCGTCACCCCTGCATCTCCTAAGGCATACGAGGTTATAACACTAAGTACACGGAGTGGTGGCGATATGGTTTGGTCTAAGACCGCTGGCAGTGATGACGCTTACTTTGTAAATGCTGACGGAACAACAACCAGCGATTCTACTACTGCAGAGAGCATAAAATTCAAGGCACCTGCGGATAGTTACACCATTACAGCCACACCAGCGGCTGGTGAAAGCGTTGAAATAACTTTCACAGTTGGTGCTGATTCAGATAATTGCAACTAAGTCTCACAGTTTATCGTTGGCTATTAGCTATATTCTACATATAAGTTTCTAATAGTATTAAATTTTGTTTGTGCGGCACGCCCCAACTTCCAAGTGGGCGTGTTGTTGTTTTTTTATTGCAAA
>JAZLIE010000039.1:0-2963 GCA_045617165.1 Candidatus Enterocola sp.
GCCATATCCTGCCACGTAACACCGCCGTCCTCACTCTTCTGCCACTGGTATTGTGACGCTTTCTCAGTATTGGTGTCCATAAGATCAACAGGATTGTTCTCGCAAACCGCTGGCGTTGATGATTTTATCACCGCCTTTATAGGCTTTTCCGCTATCATTGTTATATTCCCGTATCCGCCACATAATGAGCCTGCTAACCCCACCTCATATTCAGTATCCACTGTTATGCTTTGACCTGAAAGTCGCACTCCAGTCTCGCCTGGAATCTCCACATTGTCCTTTTTCCAAACCAGAGACTCACCTGCCTTTAACTGATAGTCAGCCGTCAGAGTGAACGCATCGCCAACACAAACCTTGTTATCCTTTCTGTCCGACGTAACTGTTATAGGAGTTGTGGACAGAACGTCCACCTTGGCACTCTTTGTGTCACTACACCCCTCAACTCCCAATATAAGTTCGTAGGGAACACCCTTACCCGCCTCGGTTGGCACACTTGACACACTTGGATCTGTGAGAGATATTTGTGTCTGTCCTGCGGTAGTCTGACCTTGTCCGCCAGGAAAATCTTTACCATCCTTTATCCATTTGTAGGGAACGCCCTCTCCGCATACCACTATTGCATCAAGTGTTGCCGGTGCATTTGTACATGTGACCTCATTCTGTATTGAGGTGATTGACGGCGGTGGCGTCACCGTAACTGTAATAGGGTCACTGAACTCCGGACACAAACTTGCCCCATTCTTGGTTGCCAAACGGTAAGATGCAGTCTTCTTAGGAATGTAATTCTCTATCTTCCGTCCTGTCTCACCTGCCATATCCTGCCAAGTGGCTCCGCCGTCCTCACTCTTCTGCCACTGGTATTGTGAGGCCACTTCCGTATTGGTGTCCTCAAGATCAACAGGATTGTTCTCACAAACCGCTGGCGCTGATGATTTTATGACAGCCTTTATCGATTTCTCCGCTACCATTGTTATAGAGCCTGATCCAGGGCAAGATGTTCCAACTGTCTCAACAGTATATGTGGTATTGGCGGTTATCTTCTGTCCCGCAAGAGTACACGTAGTGCCTGGCACAGCAACACCATCCTTAAACCATTTAACTGATTCGCCAGACTTTGTAGGACAGTTGTCCGTAACAGTCAGGGAAAACTCGCGATCCACGCAGACCTTGTTCTCCGGGGCACTGGATTCTATTGTCAGAGTTGTCTCCTTGCCCACTGTCACCGTCGTTGACTTCACATCCTTGCAATCCCCTTCGCCAAACTCTATTTCGTATGTCACAACCTCCTCCTTGTCGCTTACTTTGTTATCCTCATACTCTATCTTACCGCTTGTGGCTGTCCCAGACCACTCTTGATTACCATTCTTCCTTATTACATATTTACCAGTTCCTGAGATTATATTGGCGGTGATTTTGCTCTTAGGATCACCTACACAGACCAAAGGTCTGGATGCCACAGGTTTATCTATGCTGTTAACTGGCGTCAGATTATAGGTTACATCCTTCTCCGCATCGCATGCCTTGCCCGATGGGTCGCTTGCCACCACAGTTATAGTACCTGTGCCTGGGGTTGCAGGCAACGTGTATGTGGCACCTGTCCCCAACTGTTTCTTACTCTCATCCTGCCACTTAAATGTCACACCCGACGGAGTGATGGCTGTGGCTGTATAGGTGAGTTTCGCACCCTTATGCAGACACGTGGTTATGTCTTTAGGGGTAACGTCAAACTGAATAGGGCCGTTAACCTCAACCGTCACCTTAGCTCTCTCACTCTCACAATAATTTCCACTGTTGCTTGTAAATGTCACATAATACTCCTTTTTACCTACAGTATTCACATCTACCATTGTGTTTGACATAGGAGTATCTGTAGTTTCATCAGCATACCACTTATAGACACCTGTATAACTTGTAGGAACAAGAGTGGAAAGATCAAGTTTTGTGGGTGATGGACACTTGCTGTAGTTCTTTGGTGTTGGTGTTTCACTAATATTACACGGACAATAGTAAGTTGCTTTAATAGGGTCTGACACCGCAGTCAACTGACTACAGTCAGAACCTTGCCCGTGTGCGGCGGCATCTCTTACCGCCTGTTCACTTCCGCCAGCCCAAATCCTAAAATACCTGCCATTAGTATCAGATTTTTGTATGCTTATTGGAAATTTATTTCCCTCTTGAACATCACCTACATTTTTCCATGTTTTCTTATCTGTTGACTCTTGCATAATAAAATATGCATGTCCCTGAAAATAATCTTGAACCTCTTTAGTGTTAATATACAAATCAGTAGAAGTCTTACACTCCAAAACAATGTCTTTTTTAGTTAATCCTCCATCTGAATAAAGATTTATACTTGGTGCACATGCCGCAAAGACAACATCATCCATAGCTATATCGTTACCATTCACACCACCTGAACCATCATCTTTAGGGTATTTCTGAGAGTCTGTAAATGCATTATACAACTCAAAAACATATTCATCTTCATCATCTGTTACAAATTCAGTACTAAAAGAACCCCATTTCGGCTTTTCATAATTAGGTATATCCAAAGCCTCATCAACATAAGTTTTACCATTCTTCTTTCCTTTAACCACAAACCTCACCTTGCCAGGAGCGGAATATTTGCCTGCCAAATCCGGTTTATTATCACATAAACTACATATATTAGCAGAAAAACTACATACAGAATTAGGGCACAAACCAGATGCATTAAAACTACATATCCTTGTGGTAGTGGCGTTACAATTTATTATAAGGAATCCATCGTGGATATATTTAGGCAAATATGAGCCGGGAGGTGTATAAGAATCATTATTACCAGTAGTACCTGTCAATCCTCTACCTGGCCAATAACCGCCTTTATCACTGTGAGTTACAATACCAATCTCATCATCGTTTATTTGACAAAAATAAGGTCCGCAATTAGCAGGTTCTTTGTAATTGGTATTAATTTTTGTCCC